>NZ_CP049871.1:0-77500 GCF_011302055.1 Sphingomonas sinipercae | reverse complement strand
AACTAGTACCGTGAGGGAAAGGTGAAAAGCACCCCGATTAGGGGAGTGAAAAAGTACCTGAAACCGGTTGCCTACAAGCAGTGGGAGGATCCTTGAGATCTGACCGCGTACCTCTTGCATAATGGGTCAGTGACTTAATGTATCAAGCAAGCTTAAGCCGTTAGGTGTAGGCGCAGCGAAAGCGAGTCTGAATAGGGCGAATGAGTTTGATGCATTAGACCCGAAACCCGGCGATCTATGCATGACCAGGGTGAAGGTGCGGTAACACGCACTGGAGGCCCGAACCGATTAACGTTGAAAAGTTACCGGATGAGTTGTGCTTAGGGGTGAAAGGCCAATCAAGCCGGGAAATAGCTGGTTCTCCGCGAAAACTATTGAGGTAGTGCCTCGGATGTTTTCCGATGGGGGTAGAGCACTGGATGGGCTAGGGGGTCGCGAGATCTACCAAACCTAACCAAACTCCGAATACCATCGAGTATAGTCCGGGAGACAGACGGCGGGTGCTAAGGTCCGTCGTCAAAAGGGAAACAGCCCTAACCTACAGCTAAGGTCCCCAAGTCATGTCTAAGTGGGAAAGCATGTGGGAATCCCAAAACAACCAGGAGGTTGGCTTAGAAGCAGCCATCCTTTAAAGAAAGCGTAACAGCTCACTGGTCTAAATAAGGGTTCCTGCGGCGAAGATGTAACGGGGCTAAAGACATGCACCGAAGCTTAGGGTGTGTACTTTTGTACACGCGGTAGCGGAGCGTTCCGTAAGCCGATGAAGCCGAAGGGTAACCGACGGTGGAGGTATCGGAAGTGAGAATGCTGACATGAGTAGCGATAAAGAGGGTGAGATGCCCTCTCGCCGAAAGCCCAAGGGTTCCTGCGCAAGGCTAATCCGCGCAGGGTGAGTCGGCCCCTAAGACGAGCCCGAAGGGGGTAGTCGATGGGAATCAGGTTAATATTCCTGAACCTGGTGGAGTGTGACGGATCTCGTAAGTCGTCAGTCCTTATTGGATTGGTACTGGCGGCGAAGAGGTCCCAGGAAATAGCCCCACCATATAGACCGTACCCGAAACCGACACAGGTGGGCAGGTAGAGTATACCAAGGCGCTTGAGAGAAGGGTGTTGAAGGAACTCGGCAAATTGCCTCCGTACCTTCGGAAGAAGGAGGCCCTCACTGCGGGCAACCGCTTTGAGGGGGCACAGGCCAGGGGGTAGCGACTGTTTAACAAAAACACAGGGCTCTGCTAAGTCGGCTTCAAGACGACGTATAGGGTCTGACGCCTGCCCGGTGCCTGAAGGTTAAGAGGAGGAGTGCAAGCTCCGAATTGAAGCCCAGGTAAACGGCGGCCGTAACTATAACGGTCCTAAGGTAGCGAAATTCCTTGTCGGGTAAGTTCCGACCTGCACGAATGGCGTAACGACTTCCCCACTGTCTCCAACACCTGCTCAGCGAAATTGAATTCTCCGTGAAGATGCGGAGTACCCGCGGTTAGACGGAAAGACCCCGTGCACCTTTACTGCAGCTTCAGAGTGGCTGTGGGAAACAATTGTGTAGAATAGGTGGGAGGCTTTGAAGCCCAGGCGCCAGCTTGGGTGGAGCCACCTGTGAAATACCACCCTGTTGTTTTCTACAGTCTAACCTCGCACCGTTATCCGGTGCAGGGACCCTCTGTGGCGGGTAGTTTGACTGGGGCGGTCGCCTCCTAAAGAGTAACGGAGGCGCGCGATGGTGGGCTCAGGACGGTCGGAAACCGTCTGTTAGAGTGCAATGGCATAAGCCCGCCTGACTGCGAGACTGACAAGTCGAGCAGAGACGAAAGTCGGTCATAGTGATCCGGTGGTCCCTCGTGGAAGGGCCATCGCTCAACGGATAAAAGGTACGCCGGGGATAACAGGCTGATAACCCCCAAGAGCTCATATCGACGGGGTTGTTTGGCACCTCGATGTCGGCTCATCACATCCTGGGGCTGGAGCAGGTCCCAAGGGTTTGGCTGTTCGCCAATTAAAGTGGTACGTGAGCTGGGTTCAGAACGTCGCGAGACAGTTTGGTCCCTATCTGCCGTGGGCGTCGATGATTGAGAGGAGTTGACCCTAGTACGAGAGGACCGGGTTGAACATGCCTCTGGTGGACCTGTCGTGGCGCCAGCCGCGCAGCAGGGTAGCTATGCATGGACGGGATAACCGCTGAAAGCATCTAAGCGGGAAGCCTCCCTCAAGATAAGTCATCTTAGAGTCGTGGAAGACCACCACGTTGATAGGCCGGGTGTGGAAGCGCAGTAATGCGTGGAGCTAACCGGTCCTAATTACTCATTTCGCGCTTGATGAATTTGCACCATCATCGACAGTTTTGCTGTCGATGAGGCTGCGATCGTCTTGGCTAGATGACGCCAGAATAAAAAGTGTGCACGATTTCTAGATCTTCTTTTCGCCGGCTTCATAGCTTGGTGGTCATAGCGTCCGTGACCCACCCGATCCCATCCCGAACTCGGCCGTGAAACCGGACAGCGCCAATGGTACTACTGCTTAAGCAGTGGAAGAGTAGGTCGCCGCCAGGCTTTGCAGCCGGCGATTAGAAGAAAAACCCATTCACAACGTTACAGGGTCCCATCAAAGTAGTACTTTGATGGGGTCCTAAACAGCCGCTGCCGGCTCGTCCGAGCGGCGGCTTTTTTGTTGGCGCGGGGTGGAGCAGCCCGGTAGCTCGTCAGGCTCATAACCTGAAGGTCGTAGGTTCAAATCCTACCCCCGCAACCAACGAACAGCCCGCCATTCGGCGGGCTTTTTTTGTGCCCGGAACCGCAGCGCCGGCGGACCTTTGAACCGGCATGGACGTGCCCGCACCGATGGAAGCGTTGCTCGCTGCCGAGCTGCCCGAGGACGGCGGCTGGCAGTTCGAGCCCAAGTGGGACGGCTTCCGCTGCCTTGCCCGCCGCAAGGGGGATGCGGTCACGCTGACGTCCAAGTCGGGCAAGCCGCTGGGCCGCTATTTTCCCGAAGTGGTCGCGATGCTGGCGACGCTCGGGTGCGACGATTTCCTGCTCGATGGCGAACTGATCATCCCGGTCGGCGATACCCTTTCGTTCGACGCGCTGCAGCTGCGGCTGCATCCGGCCGAAAGCCGAATTCGCAAGCTGGCCGCGCAGACGCCCGCCGAACTGATGGCATTCGACCTGCTCGCGGTCGGCGGCAAGTCGCTGGTCGGGGAGCCGCTGGAGCAGCGCCGCGCCGCGCTGGAGCGGTTGCTTGGCGAAAATGACCTACCATCACTGCATCTGTCGCCAATGACCCGCTCGCGCCGCACTGCGCTCGGCTGGCTTGATCGCAGCGGCGGCGCGCTCGACGGCGTCGTCGCCAAGCGCGCAACCCAGGAATATCGCTCCGGCGAGCGCGCGATGATCAAGGTCAAGCAGCAGCGCACCGCCGACTGTGTCGTCGGCGGCTTTCGCTATGCGCAAAAAGGCCAGGAAGTCGGCTCGCTGTTGCTCGGTCTCTATGATTCCGACGGCGCGCTCAACCATGTCGGCTTTACGTCCGCGCTGAAGGCGGAAGACCGGCCCGCGCTGACGAGGCAACTCGAAGAGCTGGTCGAAGCGCCCGGCTTCACCGGCAACGCCCCGGGCGGCCCCAGCCGCTGGAGCAATGCGCGGTCGATGCCGTGGGAGCCGCTGCGGCCGCAACTGGTGGTCGAAGTGCGCTACGACCAGGTCACCAAGGGCCGCTTTCGGCACGGCACCGGCTTCGTCCGCTGGCGCCCCGACAAGGACCCGAAGCAATGCACCTACGACCAGCTCGCGCCGGCGCTCAAGCCGTCGGAGCTGAAGGAATTGTTCGGGCCATGACCGGCGACCTTTTCGGCGGCGATCTGCTGCCGGGCCTGCGTTACCAGCCGGCAGTACTCGACGAGGAGCAGGAGCGCGCGATCCTCGCGCAGTTAGAAGCGGTGGAGCTCGCGCCCTTCCGCTTCCAGGGCTGGCTGGGCAAGCGCAAGACCCACACCTTCGGGTGGCGCTACGATTTCGAGGACTCCAGCTTCGCGCCGTCGGAGCCGCTGCCTGCCTGGTTGCAGCCGCTCCAGCGCGCGGCCGCGGATCTCGCTGGTGTGGCCGCGGACGCCTTCGTCCATGCGCTGATCGCCCGCTACGATCCCGGGGCGGGCATCGGCTGGCATCGCGACCGCCCGGTGTTCGACACTGTCGTCGGCTTCTCGTTCGGCGCGCCGGCCGTCCTCCGCTTCCGCCGCCGCAAGCCCGACGGTTTCGACCGTGTCAGCCTGAAAGTGGAGCCGCGGTCGGTCTATTTATTGACCGGGACGGCCCGGCATGAATGGGAACATAGCATCGCGCCCGGTGCGGCGCTGCGCTTCTCGATCACCTTGCGAACCCTATCCGACCTCGGTCGCCGCAAGGCCGCGGCGAACTAACGTTCGTCGAAGCCGGCGACGCACTCGGCCACCCAGCGCGCCGCCGTCAGCGCGCTAAGGTCGGTGGCGTCGAGCGGCGGATCCCATTCGGTCAAGTCGATGATTCTGGTGCGCTTGACCCGTGCTAGCCGCCGCACCGCCCAGAAGAAGTCGGCGACATGCATGCCGCCTGGGCGAGCGCCGGGCGCTCCGGGCATCTGCGCCCGGTCGATGACGTCGATGTCGCAATCGACGACCAGCACGTCGCAGCCGGAAAGCTGGTCGATCGCTCGCTCGATCGCTGCGCGGATGCCGTCGCGCCGCACCTGTTCGATGGTGATGACCAAATTGCCCGCCGCGATGGCGTCGCGGTGCATGGCGGATGTGTTGGCAAAACTGGCCAGTCCGACCTGGGCGATGTTGCGTCCGGGCAGCCCGTCGTCGATCAGTGCCCGAACCGGATTTCCGTTACACAGCCCGTCTTCAAGGCTGCGCATGTCGAAATGGGCGTCGAGGGTGATCAGCCCGACCCGATCGAGCGGCATTTCCAAGCCAAGCAGCGCGGGGCGGGTCACCGCATTGTTGCCGCCGGCGACCAGCGTCAGCGCGTGGTCCGAAACACTTCCGGCGACAGCATCGCGGATCGGCTTGCTGGCCTCTTCGATCGTCAGCCCCTCGACGGCGACATCGCCGCGATCGTTGATCGGCGTGAAGATCGACCGCCCGACCTCGACATCGTACCTTCCGATTCGCCGCAGCGTTTCTCGCAACTTGCGCGGGGCCAGGTCGCATCGTCCCGGCGTCACCGAACCCGCCGCGAGCGGCGCTCCGACGAGGCCGATCGGCACGGTCGGTGCGTCGGTGATCAGCAGTTCCGACAGGTTGGGCCAGTTGCTCATGGCTTTGCGGTAGCAACCGCGCCCGCTAGAGGGCAACCGAATGTGGGATCGCCTCCTTACCGACTGTCGCGTTGCGACGATGGTGCCCGCGCCGGGCAACCCGCTCGGAATCATCGAGCAGGGGGCGGTGGGGATCCAGGACGGCCGGATCGTTCGCGCAGGCAAGCGCACCGAACTAGCCGGCTATCACGCCCGCGACGTGGTGCCGCTTGGCGGCGCCTGGGTGACGCCCGGGCTGATCGACTGTCACACCCATCTCATCTTCGGCGGCAACCGCGCCAACGAACATGCGATGCGCCGCGCCGGCGCGACCTATGAGGAAATCGCCAACGCCGGCGGCGGGATCGTTTCGACCGTCAGTGCGACGAACCAGGCGGACACCACCAGCCTGCTCGCTTCCGCGGCGATGCGCCTCGACGCGCTGATGAAGGGCGGCGTCACCACCGTCGAGATCAAGTCCGGCTATGCCCTCGATGTCGACGGCGAGCTGCGCCTGTTGCGCTGTGCAGCTGCGCTTGCGGCCAGCGAGGCGGTGTGGGTCTCGCCGACGCTGCTCGCGCTCCACGCCTTGCCCGCGGACTTCAAGGACCGGCGCGAGGACTATGTTCGAATAGTCGTCGACGAACTGATTCCCGCCGCGGCGGAGGAAGGGCTGGCGACCGCCGTCGACGCCTTCTGCGAGCGCGTCGCCTTCACCCCGGACGAGGTCGAGCGCGTCTTCGACGCAGCGACCAGGCACGGCCTGCGGGTGAAACTCCACGCCGAGCAATTGTCGAACCAGGATGGCGCCGCCCTGGCCGCCAGGTATCAGGCGCTCTCGGCCGACCATCTCGAGCATCTCGATGCGGCGGGCGCTGCGGCGATGGCGAAGGCCGGGACCGTCGCGGTGCTGCTTCCTGGCGCGTTCTACGCGCTGCAGGAAACGCGCAAGCCGCCGGTGCAGATGCTGCGGGACAACGGGGTGCCGATGGCGGTGGCGACCGACTGCAACCCCGGCACTTCGCCTTTGCTGTCGCCGACCCTGGCGATGAACATGGCGTGCACCTTGTTCGGACTTTCGCCGGAAGAAGCGCTGGCCGGAATGACGACCAACGCCGCCAGGGCGCTAGGGCTGGAGGAAGAGACCGGCAGCATCGCGCCGGGCATGGCCGCGGACCTGTGCGTCTGGCGCATCGAAAGCCTTGCCGAGCTCGGTTACTGGATCGGCCTGCCGGGGCCGGAGCGGCGCATCTACGCGGGACAGGATGGCTAGGGCGGCCGCGGCATTGGTGGCGATCGTCTGCTGGGCCGGCCTCGCCGTCCAGTTCGCCGCCACCTACGCGGGCCAGCGCGACATTGCCGACACCGCCTGGATCCTGCTGCGCTTCTTCACCGTACTCACGAATCTCGCGGTGGCCGTGAGCATGACGCTGGTGGCGATCGGGCGGCGGGTCAGGCCGTTCATGCTCGGCGGGGTCACCATTGCCATCATCCTCGTCGGCACCGTTTACATGCTGCTGCTGCGCGGGCTCGTTGAGCTGAGCGGCGGCGCGGTGGTGGCCGACACCCTGCTGCACAAGGTCTCTCCGGTCGCGATGACCCTGTGGTGGCTGTTGTTCGCGCCGCGCAAGTCGCTGCGCTGGAGCGACCCTTTGTGGTGGAACGCCTACCCGCTCGCTTATTTCGCCTACGCCTTGGCGCGGGGACAGGTGGAAGGCCGCTATCCCTATCCGTTCATGGATGTCGGCAAACTCGGCTGGACCCAGACAGCGATCAATGCCGGCGGCATTGCCGCGATGTTCGTCCTCGCCGGGCTGCTGCTGGTCTGGATCGACCGCTGGCGCCCGCTTGGGTCGAAGCGATCGAGCCGTTAGAGAGGCGCCGATGAACGACAGACGCGACAACAGCCGCCACATTCGCGCCCGCCGCGGCAGCGACATCAAGGCGAAGAGCTGGTCCACCGAAGCCGCGGTGCGGATGCTGATGAACAACCTCGACGAGGAGGTTGCCGAGGATCCGCAAAGCCTGGTCGTGTACGGCGGCATCGGCCGGGCGGCGCGCAACTGGCAATGCTTCGACAAGATCGTCGCGACGCTCGAGCGGCTGGGCGAGGAGGAGACCTTGCTCGTCCAATCGGGCAAGCCGGTCGGCGTCTTCCGCACCCACAAGGATGCGCCGCGAGTCCTTATCGCCAACAGCAACATCGTGCCCAAATGGGCCAACTGGGAAACCTTCAACCAGCTCGATCGTGCGGGCCTCATGATGTATGGCCAGATGACCGCCGGCAGCTGGATCTACATCGGCACGCAGGGCATCGTCCAAGGCACCTACGAGACCTTCGCCGAAATGGGCCGCCAGCATTTCGGCGGCGACCTTTCCGGCAAGTGGATATTGACCGCCGGTCTTGGCGGGATGGGCGGCGCGCAGCCGCTCGCTGCGGTGATGGCCGGCGCCCACTGCATAGCCATCGAAGTGCAGGACAGCCGCATCGAAAAGCGGCTCGAAACCCGCTACCTCGACCGCCGTGCGACCAGCATCGACGAGGCGCTGGAAATCATCCGCTCGGCGACCGAGCCGACCAGCGTCGGCCTGCTCGGCAACGCCGCGGAACTGGTTCCGGAGATGCTCGCACGCGGCATCCGGCCCGATGCGCTGACCGACCAGACCAGCGCCCACGACCCGGCCAACGGCTATTGCCCGGCCGGCTGGAGCGTCGCCAAATGGCAGGACATGCGCGAACGCGATCCGGAAGCGGTGGCGCAGGCCGCGCGCATCTCCATCGCCCGCCATGTCGAAGCAATGCTGTCGTTCAAGGACATGGGTATTCCCGTGTTCGATTACGGCAACAACATCCGCCAGGAAGCCAAGGACACCGGCGTCACCCACGCCTTCGACTTCCCCGGCTTCGTCCCCGCTTACGTCCGCCCTTTATTCTGCCGCGGCGTCGGGCCGTTCCGCTGGGTGGCGCTGAGCGGCGATCCCGAAGATATCTACCGCACCGACCAGCGCGTGAAGGAGCTGATCCCCGACGATCCGCACCTCCATCGCTGGCTCGACATGGCGCGCGAGCGGATCGCCTTCCAGGGGCTTCCGGCGCGCATCTGCTGGGTCGGCCTCGGCCAGCGCCATCGCCTCGGCCTCGCCTTCAACGAAATGGTGCGCAACGGCGAAGTCTCCGCCCCGATCGTCATCGGCCGCGACCATCTGGACAGCGGCAGCGTCGCTTCGCCCAACCGCGAAACCGAAAGCATGAAGGACGGCAGCGACGTCGTCTCCGACTGGCCGCTGCTCAACGCCTTGCTCAACACCGCGTCGGGCGCGACTTGGGTTTCGCTCCACCACGGTGGCGGAGTCGGCATGGGCTATTCGCAGCATAGCGGGATGGTCATCGTCGCCGACGGCACCGACGATGCCGCGCGCCGGCTGGAACGTGTGCTTTGGAACGATCCCGGCACCGGCGTCATGCGCCACGCCGATGCGGGTTACGACATCGCGGTCGATTGCGCGCGTGAACAGGGCCTCGACCTACCGATGATCGACTAGCCCGCCAGCGCTTGCCCAGGAATCCCACGATGCTTGATGTCGTAAAGCGCCTTGTCGGCGACCGAGAGCATCAGCATCAGATCGGGCCCGCAATCGACGCCGCGGGCGGAGCCGATGCTGACGCCGACGACGATCTGGTTGCCGGCGATTTCGTAAGGCTCGGATAGCGCACGGACGATACGCCGCGCCGCAAGCTCCGATTCGTCCGGATGGACGATCCCCGTCTGCAGCACTGCGAACTCATCCCCGCCGAGGCGGAAGGCCGAGTCGCCCGGGCGAAGCAGCCGCTCCAGCCGTCGGCCCACGGCGACCAGCAGGGCATCGCCGACGGCATGGCCATAGGTGTCGTTGACCGGCTTGAACCGATCGAGGTCGAGGCAGTGGAGCACGATCAGCTTGCCGCCGCAGGCGCGCACCGAATCCAGGAACGCCTGCTCCAGCGCCAGCCGGTTGGCGAGGCCGGTCAGCGGGTCGCGCTTTGCCATCGACGCGAACAACTGCCGCATCTCGATCAGTCGAACGGCGGTGCGATAGCGGCTGACCATGCTGCCGACGCCGCCGAGCATGAGCGCGGCGAGGATTATGGGAAGCTGATAATGGGAAGCGCCGCCGACATAGGCCGCGCCGGCGATCGCTGGGACGACAGCCAACAGGACCGCCGGGACCGAGATTTTGGGGCGCAGCGAAACGCCCGCAGCGACGCCGGCCGCATAGCCGACCAGCAGCGCGGTGGCCGCGATCTGCTCATCGACCGGGCACAGGACGAATGCCGCGGCCGTGAAGGCGCCGACGATTGCAGCGAACAGCAGGTAGATGGCGGCGAATTGCCGCTCGAGGCGGCGAGCATGCGTCTCGTCCAGGTCGGGTCTGCGAAGCTGTCGATTGATTGCCAGCTGGACCAGGCCGCGGATGACGGCGACGAGCGAACCGACGACCGCGATCCACGCCAGGATCGGGTCCCCAGTGCGAGCCGCGCAAATCGTCGCCGTCATCGCGAACAGGGCGCCCATGATGGCGCTCGGCACGACGGTGGTCGTCAGGCTGCGAACCAGCTCGATATAGGTCGCGGCGTGAACTGGGCGAGTGCGAAACAATGCGAAGGTCTGCATTCCACCCACTCTAAATGCTGGCCCTTGTCCGCGCGTGAAACTTACAACCGAAATGGATCAGTCTACGCCGACAGCGACCTGGGTCGCGCCGGGTTGCTGCCCATCCTTCGCTCGTTAGCAGAAGTCCCAGAAGCTGTCGCAGCTGTCGTCGGCTGGCGGCGGCGGCGTGACGCAGCGGCTGGCGCCGGTGTCGCAGACGAAGCCGGCGGCGCACTGGCTGGAAGTGGTGCAGCTGCGGTGGCACGTGCCTTCCGTCCCGGCGCACATATAGCCGCTGGCGGCGCAATTTTCCTCAACGCCGCTGGTCGTGCGCGACAAGGTCGAACTGACGCATTGCGCGCGGACGAGCGATCCGCCGACGCGGGTCATTTCATCGATGGTGGTCCGGGCGTTCTGCAGCTCCAGCAATGTGGTCTGCATCTTCTCGCGCATCGCGCGCTTGTCTTTCTGCAGCTTGGCGATCAGCGCGCGGGCCCGATCCGGATCGTTGGCGGGGTCGACGAGCACCGGATTATACCCTGGCGCCTGCTGGATCTGGCGCACCTGCACCCCCGGAGCGACGGGTCGAAGGATCTTGACCGGCACGACCTGGGCCAGGGCCGGAACGGCGGCAACGAACAGCGCCGCGATGACGAACAATTGCTTCTTCATCAACAAGTCCCCCGTGTTGATTGCGATCAGCGTAACGCATCTTCGGCGCCAGTTCCAGACTGCCGGCGCTGGGCAGGCGCGCGCGAATCTGCCAGAGGCGCGACATGACCATGGCCCTCGATCCAACCGCGATCACGCTCGATCAATTGCGCGCCCTTTGGGCCGGCGAACCCGCCAGTCTCGATGCGGCGGCGATGCAGCGCGTTGCCGAAGCCGCCGCGTCGGTCGACCGCATCGTCGCCGGCGGCGAAACCGTCTACGGCGTGAACACCGGCTTCGGTTTGCTTGCGAGCACGCGCATCCCGCACGACCGGCTGGCGGAGCTCCAGACCAACCTGATCCTTTCGCATAGCGCCGGGGTCGGCGAGCCGCTTCCGCGCCATGTCGTTCGGTTGATGATCGTGCTCAAGCTGCTTGGCCTCGGCCGCGGCCATTCCGGCGTCCGGCCGCTGGTTGTCGAAGCGCTGCAGGCGCTGCTCGACCGGGACGCAATGCCGTCGATTCCATCGCAAGGCAGCGTTGGCGCGTCCGGCGACCTCGCGCCGCTCGCGCACCTTATCTCGGCGCTGATGGGCTATGGCCGGATCGATGTGGCGGGCGAGATCATGCCGGCCGCGGCAGCGCTCGATCGCCTCGGCATGGAGCCCCTGCAGCTCGGCCCGAAGGAAGGGCTGGCGCTGATCAACGGCACGCAGGCCAGCACCGCATTGGCGCTCGACGCACTGTTCGCCGGGGAACGCGTGTTCGCCGCCGCAATCGCCGCCGGTGCATTGTCTGTCGACGCGCTCAAGGGCTCGGCCAAGCCGTTCGATCCGCGCATTTCGCAATTGCGCGGTCAGCCGGGGCAGATCCGCGTGGCGGAATTGATCCGTGGCCTCCTCGACGGCAGCGAAATCCTCACCAGCCACGTCCAATGCTCGCGCGTGCAGGACCCGTATAGCTTCCGCTGCCAGCCGCAGGTGATGGGGGCCAGCCTCGACTTGCTTGCGGCCGCCGCCCGGACCCTGACCATCGAAGCCGGCGCGGTGACCGACAATCCGATCGTCTTCGCCGATGAAGACAGCGCGCTGTCGGGCGGCAATTTCCATGCCCAGCCGGTCGCCTTCGCGGCCGACACGATCGCCATTGCAATGTGTGAGGTCGGGTCGATTTCGGAACGGCGGATCAGTGTACTGGTCGATCCGAAGATGAGCGGGCTGCCGGCCTTCCTGACCGAAGACAGCGGGGTCAATTCCGGCCTGATGATCCCGCAGGTCACCGCCGCCGCATTGGTCAGCGAGAACAAGTCGCTGGCCTTTCCGGCAAGCGTCGATTCGATCCCGACCAGCGCTGGCCAGGAAGATCACGTGTCGATGGCGCCGATCGCCGGGCGCAAGGCGGCGGCGATCGCGCGCAATTGCGCCGGGGTCGTCGCGGTCGAGCTGATGGCTGCTGCCGAAGGTATCGATTATCACGCGCCGCTTGGCACTTCGCCGCGGCTTCGCTCGGTCTATGACAAGGTGCGCGCCCTATCGCCGCACTTCACCGCCGACCGCTATTGGGCGGACGAGATTACGGCGCTCCAGGCGGCGGTGCTCGCCGGGGATATCGGGTCGGAGCTTCCGCCGCTGCTTTAGTGGACGCGCTGCCAGGTCTGCGATTTGCAGATGATGGCAAGGACGCAGCCCTTGACCGCCAGCGTGTTGGCCGATGTTTGCGTAATGGTGCCACGGGCATGCATGTTGCGGTCGGCGACGAAGACGGTCGCGCGATAGGTGTTCGGCCCGGTGCGGTCGATGTCCTTGATCAGCCGGGCGCCGATCAGGTCGGTGCCGCTGCCGCGCTGGGCCTTGCGCTGCTGGTTGGCGGAGGCCTTGAGCACGGTGCCGCACAGGTCGCGGCCGCAAGGCGCGATCTGGATCGTCATATTGCCCTTTTTCCAGCGGCCCTCGATTGGCGACTTGGCAGTCGCCATGGCCGGCGCGCCAAGCATTCCAAGTGCAGCGAGCGCGATAAGAATCTGTTTCATGTTCATGGCTTTAGCTGGGGTTTGTGGCGGAAATGGCACCCACAGCTTGCGCGGGCATGAACGAATGGCCTGGCAATTGCCGAGTCGAGACATTGACTCCGGCATCCCCAAAGGTGGAACATAAAGGGAACAGAAGAGTCGTGAGTCGCCCATGCCCGCCGTTGCCAACCCGGATCTCGATGCCCTGCGGGCACAGGTGCGTGCAATCGAATCTTCGGGTTCGGCGGACAGCCGCGGCTGGCTTGCATTTGGCGTTCCGGCCATGGACGAGCGCCTGGCGGGCGGCGGGCTGGCCTGCGGCTCACTCCACGAAATCGCTGGCAGCAGCGCCAGCCTCAACGACGATGCCGCGGCGACCTTGTTCGTCGCCGGGATCGCCGCCCGGCTCGATGGCCCGGTGCTGTGGGTGCTCGGCCGCCAGGACTTGTTCGCCCCGGCCTTGTCGCAAGCCGGGCTGTCGCCCGCCAGGCTGATCTACGCCGAATGCCGCAAGGATGAAGATGCGCTTGCCGTTGCCGAGGAAGGGGTTCGCCACAAGGGCATCGTCGCCGTCGTTGCCGAGGTTGGCCGGCTGGCGATGACGGCCAGCCGCCGGCTGCAGTTGGCGGCGGAAGATAGCGGTACGACGGCGCTCCTGCTGCGGCGCTGGCGAAGCGCGGCCGACCCGTTGCTCGGCCCTTCGGCGGCGGCAACGCGCTGGCGCATCGGCTCCCTGCCTTCGGAGCCATTGCCGGTCAGCGGCATCGGCCGCCCGCGCTGGGCCATCGAACTGGTCCGCCAGCGCGGCGGCCCGCCCAACCACTGGATCATGGAGGGAACGGATGAAGCGGGTCGCCTCGCTTATCCTGCCCGCGCTCAGCATCGAACGGCTGCGCCGGACCGGGTTCTCGCCGCCGCCTGAACCGGTGCCCAGGCCGTCGCTCGACGCAGCCCTTCCGCTCGACCCGCCGCGGCCGCAGGATTGCTCCTGCCCGCGCGGCGGCGGCTGGCGGCCGGGCGCGCGCTGGGCAAGCCGGGAGGCGCGCCAGGCGGAAATCGACTCGCTCCCTGCCCACCAGCGCCCGCCGATGCGGATGCTCGGGCGGCGGAGCGAAGCCGCTAAATCCCTGCAGTTCCCCCGCGAAGGGGGTCCAGGAGCGCCGCAAGGCGCTGCAACTGGCGCAACTTTGGCCACCACCCACCGCTCCGGCCAGCGCGTCGTCCTCGCGGCAGTCTCGGCCGAAGCCGCAGCGCTTGGCCTCGCGCCCGGCATGGCGGCAACTCACGCGCGCATGCTCGTCCCGGAGCTGCAGCTTAAGGATTCCGAACCCGAAGCGGACGCGGCGTTGCTCACCCGCCTCGCCCTGTTCGCCGCCCGGCGCTGGACCCCCAATGCCGCAATTGCCGATGCGCACAGCCTGTGGCTCGACCTCAGCGGGGTCACTCACCTGTTTGGCGGCGAGCAAGCGATGTGCGCGCGAATCCTGCGTTTCTGCGCCCGCGCCGGCTTTACCGCCCGGATCGCGGTTGCGGGCACCACCGGCGCGGCCCACGCCCTCGCGCGCTTCTCCGGCCAGCCGGTTACGATTTGCGCCAACGGCGATGAAGCCGACGCCATCGCGCCCTTGCCGCCGGCCGCGCTGCGCCTTGACGAAGCCGCGCTCAGCGCCGCCCGCCGCTTCGGCGTCGCCAGTGTCGGCGAATTGCTGCAGATGCCCCGCGGCCCGCTCGGCCGCCGCTTCGGCAAGCACACGCTGACCCGCATCGACCAGGCCATCGGCCGCGCCGCCGAGCCGTTCTTGCCCGTCGTCCCGCGCGAAGCCCCCAGTGCCACCCTGCGCCTGCTCGAACCGGTCGCCACGCCCGAAGCCATCGCGCAGGTTAGCGAAGACCTCGCTTCCATCCTCGCCCGCCGGCTTGCCGAGCTTGGCCTTGGCGCCCGCCGAATCCGCCTGGTCTGCGAGCGCGTCGACAATGAAGACCAGGCGCTTGTCATCGGCATGGCCGGGGCCACCCGCGATCCGGCGCATCTGGCCAAGCTGCTCGCGATGAAGGTCGAAGCGATCGAGCCCGGTTTCGGGATCGAGGCGATGCACCTCATCGCCATCCGCTGCGATCCGCTTGGCCCGAAGCAGATCGGCAGCGATGAGGATTCCTGCCTGCCGCCGCTGGTCGACCGAATCGCCGGCCGGATCGGCGAAACCCACGTGTTCCGAAGCAGCGCGCTGGAAAGCGATGTTCCGGAACGCAGCGTGCGCCGGGTCGCCGCGCTTGCAACGCCGGCCGAATGGCCCCGCGACTGGCCGCGCCCGATCCGCCTGCTCGCCCGGCCGGAACGGGTCGACAAGGTCATCGCCGAGCTCCCGGATCAGCCGCCGCTGCGCTTCTCCTGGCGTGGGCGAACTTATCGCGTGCGCAAGGCCGATGGGCCGGAACGGATCTTCGGCGAATGGTGGCGGCGCAGCGGCGAGGCGGATGCCGTGCGCGACTATTTCCAGGTCGAGGACGAAGGCGGCGGCCGCTTCTGGCTGTTCCGCCGCGGCGACGGCGTCGATTCGAAGACGGGCGACCTTAGCTGGTGGATGCACGGGCTGTTCGGATGACGCCGCCTTGCTCCACATATGTCGAACTCAACGCCACCAGCCACTTCAGCTTCCTGCGCGGCGTCGCTTCCTGCGAGGAACTGTGCGCGGCCGCGGCCATGCTCGGCTATCGAGAGCTTGGCTTCACCGACCGCAATTCGGTGGCTGGCCTGGTCCGCGCCACCGTCGCCGGCGACCAGACCGGCATCCGCCCGGTGATCGGCTGCCGGCTGGACCTGATCGACGGCGCGTCCATCCTCGCCTGGCCGGAGGACCGCGCCGCCTGGTCGCGGCTCACCCGCCTGCTCACCGTCGGCAAGTCGCGCGCCGACCCGCGCCGGGGCGAGAAGGGGCAATGCTTCCTCCATTGGGACGACGTTGCCGCTTACGCCGACGGAATCGTCGCCGCGCTCGTCCCCGACCGGCCGGACAAGACGACGGAAACCCAGCTTGCGCACATGGCCGACATCTTCGCCGGCCGTGCCCACCTCGCGCTCAGCCTTCGCCGCCGCCCCGGCGATGCGAAGCGAATCCACGCCCTCGACGCGCTCGCCCGCCGCTTCGGGGTGCGCAGCCTCGCCGTCGGCGACGTCCTTTACGACAGCCCCGACAAGCGCCTGCTGCAGGACGTCGTCACCGCGATCCGGCACAAGTGCACGGTCGACGAACTCGGCTTCAGGCGCGAACGGTTCGCCGACCGCCACCTCAAAAGCGTCGCCGAGATGGAGCGGCTGTTCGCCCGCTACCCCGACGCCATCCGCGCCAGTCGCGACATTGCCGACCGCTGCACCTTTTCGTTGCGCGAACTCAGCTACCAATATCCGGACGAAATCGTCATGTCGGGCCGCACGCCGCAGCAGGCGCTGGCGCAAATAACCCGCGAGGCGCTTGGCGCCCGCTTCCCCGCCGGCGTCCCCGACAGTTACGCGAAGCTGCTGGACCATGAGCTCGAACTGGTCGGCCGCCGCGGCTACGCGCCTTACTTCCTGACCGTAAACTCGATCGTCGCCTTCGCGCGCAGCCAGGGCATCCTGTGCCAGGGGCGCGGCTCGGCCGCCAATTCGATCATCTGCTTCGTCCTCGGGATCACCTCGATCGACCCGGTCCAGCACGAATTGCTGTTCGAACGCTTCATTTCCGACGCCCGCGACGAACCGCCCGACATCGACGTGGATTTCGAACATGAGCGGCGCGAGGAAGTGATCCAGTGGATCTACGAGACCTACGGCCGCCGCCATGCCGCGCTGACCGCGGTGGTCAGCCGCTATCGCGCGCGCGGCGCGGTGCGCGAAGTCGGCAAGGCCTTGGGCCTGCCCGAAGACGTCACCGCCGGTCTCGCCGGGTCGGTCTGGGGCTGGTCGAACGAGGGTGTCGAGCAGCGCCATGTCGATGAACTCAACCTCGATGCGACCGAGCCGCGCCTGGCGCTGACGCTCGACCTTGCCCGCCGGCTGATCGGCACGCCCAGGCATTTGAGCCAGCACCCCGGCGGCTTCGTCCTCACCCGCGACCGCCTCGACGACCTCGTCCCCATCGAACCGGCGGCGATGGACGACCGCCATGTCATCGAATGGGAAAAGGACGATATCGAGGAATTGAAGTTCATGAAGGTCGACGTGCTTGGCCTTGGCATGCTTGGCTGCATGCGCCGCGCCTTCGACCTGCTGACCGAACACAAGGGACTTCGGCTGACCATGGCCGACCTGCAGGACGACGATCCGCAAGTGTTCGCGATGATCCAGAAAGCCGACACTTTGGGCGTCTTCCAGATCGAAAGCCGGGCGCAGATGAGCATGCTTCCGCGCATGAAGCCGAAGGAATTCTACGACCTCGTCATCGAAGTCGCGATCGTCCGCCCCGGCCCGATCCAGGGCGACATGGTCCATCCCTACCTCCGCCGCCGCGAAGGCAAGGAGAAGCCCGAATATCCCCGGCCGGAGCTGGAGGCGGTCCTCAAGCGCACGCTCGGCGTGCCCTTGTTCCAGGAGCAAGCGATGAAGGTCGCCATCGTCGGCGCCGGCTTCACGCCTGCCGAGGCGGATGCGCTCCGCCGCTCGATGGCGACGTTCAAGTTCACCGGCGGGGTCAGCAAATTCTACGACAAATTGGTCGAAGGCATGGTCGCGCGCGGCTACCCGCGCGACTTCGCCGAGCGGACGTTCAAGCAGATCGAAGGCTTCGGCAGCTACGGCTTCCCCGAAAGCCACGCGGCCAGCTTCGCCAAGATCGCCTACGCCTCATGCTGGATGAAGTGCCATCATCCAGACATCTTCTGCGCCGCGCTTCTGAACGCCCAGCCGATGGGCTTCTACGCCCCCGCCCAGATCGTCCGCGACGCCCGTGACCACGACGTCGAGATCCGCCCCGTCAGTATCAACGACAGCCGCTGGGACTGCACGGTCGAGGAACAGGCCGGCCGCTACCGGGCGCTCCGCCTCGGCCTCAGGATGGTGAAAGGCCTCGCCAATATCCACGGCGCCTGCATCGTCGCCGCGCGCGGCGAGCGGCCGTTCGACAGCATCGAGGATGTGTGGAAACGCTCCGGCGTTCCCGTCGCCGCGCTGGAGCGGATCGCCGACGCCGACGGCTTCGCCTGTCTCGGCATCGACCGTCGCCAGGCGCTGTGGCGGGTGAAGGCGCTGGGCGAAATGCCGCTGCCCTTGTTCGCTGCCGCCGATGCGCGCGAGGAGGGCAGGGAGCCGGCGGTCGCGCTCACCCCGATGAGCGATGGGCGCGAGGTGGTCGAGGATTACCGCTCGATCCAGCTGTCGCTGCGCGCCCACCCGCTGACCTTCCTGCGCGGCACGCTCAATGCGATGCAGGTCACCCCCTGCGCCGGCCTCGCTTCGGTCAAGGACGGGCGGCGGGTGACGGTCGCCGGAATCGTCCTCGTCCGCCAGCGGCCGGGATCGACCAACGTCACCTTCATCACCATCGAGGACGAAGGCGGCGTCGCCAATTTGATCGTCTGGGCGAACCTGTTCGAAAAATACCGCCGCGTGGTCATGTCGGCGACGATGCTGAAAGTGCAGGGCATCGTGCAGCGCGAAGGCGAGGTCATTCACGTCATCGCCAGCCACATCGAGGACGCGTCGCCGATGCTGAGCTCGGTCGGCGAGATGGCTTTTCCGCACAAGATGATGCCCGCCGATGGCGCCAGCAACGGCGGCGGCCCCGACCCGCGCGCGCCCAAGCTCGTCCGCCCCCGCGACGTCTACATCCCGCCCTTCACGCAAGCCGCGGCCGAGGGCCACGAGATCCCGATCAAGTCACGCAACTTTCATTAGCGAAATATGCCTACGTCCTGGCGAAGAAGCGGCGACATTTTTGCCGCGGAGCTTCGATAGAACAAAACAGAGGCTGATCAGGCGACGATGGCGCCGAGGAGACCTGCAAATGCCAGCGGGGCGATGAGCAGCGCCCACCCGAAACAGAGGATGAGAAGCCGCGATTTGAGTTCCCTCCGAGTGAGATCCCGCCGCTTCGCCATGATGTTTAAGCTCAAGACGAGCGTGCACGCCGCGACCAGACTGTAGACGATAAGCAATGCATTCTCAGTCATTCCCGCGCCGGTGAAGGAAAAAATGCCAAACAGGAACGAAGCTACAGCGCTACTCCCGGCGCAGCCACCTAATGCGGGTGGCCGATCCAACATGTACTCCGATAGGCTCATTGAGGGATTGTATTCTGGGCCGACTAATGTCGGCAATGGGTCGAAGTGGATGGACTAGCCGGCGCCGGCCTACAAACACCGGTCAAGCCACGCAATTTTCATCGATCTCACACGTTCGCCGAAGAAGCATTGACGACTTAATGGCGGCTCCTACGATCTAGAAGATGAAGAAGAGCGCGGCCTTGTTCTTGTTGATGGGGCTGATGAGCGGTTGTTCTGACGGTTGCCAAAACAGCGCCGTATCCACGACAATTGCACCCACAGGCAAATTAAAAGCTGTTCTGTTCGAACGCTCGTGTGGCGCAACCACCGGCTTTTCTAGCCAGGTTTCGCTCGTCCAAGCGACCGACGAGCCCGCTGGACCAGGCAACGTCTTCGTCGCTGACACGGATCGCGGCGCGGCCAGTGCCGCATCGTGGGGAGGACCTTGGACCGAACTTCACTGGCTCTCGCCGCACGAATTGCTCGTCCGCTACGATGCAAAAGCGCGGGTATTCGCAAACAATGGCCGCGTCTCTGGTGTTGCCGTCAAATATGAGAAGGCCGTGCGGTAAGCCTGCCCCTACAAACACGGCGGCGGCCCCGACCCCCGCACCCCAAGCTCGTCCGCCCGCGCGACCTCTACATCCCGCCCTTCACGCAAGCCGCGGCCCAGGGCCACGAGATCCCGATCAAGTCCGCAACTTTCATTAGGGATGAGCCAGCGTGCGCATTGCGTGGAAAGCGAAGACTGGCGATTCACGACCATTCTGCCAAGCTTGGCGCATGAACACCTTCCTCGCGTTCGCGGTAGGCGGCGTAATGCTGTTCTTGATCGGCCGATCGTTGGCCACCGTTTTCCAGTTTGGGCGGACTGAGATCACCCCGCATGACCGGCGCGTGGCTGTATCCATCGTGGCTGTCACGCTAACCGCGCTCGCCCTGATTGTAACCGTTCTTCAACTGCAATGAGCGGCGCGCGCCGATGCGATTTCATGGCAGCAATGGATCGCAAAAGAGACGGTTGAGCTACTGGGTGCCTACAAACACCGATCCCCCGGCACCGCCGGCGGCACGCCTTCCACCTCCGTCAAAAAGCGCGAAATCCCGCTGACGATCTGGCTCATCGCCGGGCGGTGGACCGCGAAGCCGGCGTGGCGGACGTCGAGCTCGACGGCGCGGTCGACCTCGTCCTCGCGGCCGCGCGCTGCGCTGGGGGCGACAATGCCGTCTTTCCGCGACCAGAAAGCGAGCGTCGGCACCGGCGGCTTGGCGGCGTAGCGTTTGAACGGCGGCTTGTTGACGTCGTGGCCCGCGACTCGCTCGTACAAGGCGCACACATTGGTGTTGGTCTTGAGGTCGCCGGAGAAGGGCGAGCCGAGCGTCACAACGCCGCGGATCTTGTCCGGGCAGCGGTGCGCCAGCTCGCGGGCGAACATGCCGCCCAGGCTCCAGCCGACGACCAGCACCTTGCGCCCTTCGCCGACCGCGTCGATCCGCTTGGCCAGCAATTTCATCGTGTCCTTGGTCGCGCCGCGGTTGAAGCCGAGCAGCCACGGGTGCACCCGCCATCCGCCGCGTGCCAGCGCTCGCCGCAGGTCCATCGTCGTCCGGTCGGTCGCCAGGAAGCCGGGGATGACCAGCGCCGGCGGCCCATCCTCCGGCCCGCGCGGGCAGAGCGGCCCAAGCCCGGACAGCATCCGCGGCAGCCGCCATGCCAGCTCGACGTAACGGGCGTATCCGGGCGGCGCGAGGTGGTCGGTATCGACGGGCGGGCTGTCGGCTGGCCCAAGCGGGGCCGGTGACCGCTGCCACCCCAATCGTTCGAAGGAAAATCTTTCCAGCACCGTAATGACAACGCCGTGGCGGTCAGTCGGTTGCTTCGGCCTCGTTGAGAAAGCTGACGATTTCCCGGACCGCTCGGCGCGTGGCCGTCTTCGATACGGCAAATCCCATGTGCGTCGAATCCACTTCGACCGCCTTGTCGCGCGTGGCTTCCGTGCCCCGCGCGGACGGCGCGCCGACGATCCCGTCCCGCCGCGACCAGATCGCCAGCGTCGGCACCGGCGGCTTGTCCTCCAGGTGCGGGATCGGCGGGTTGTCGACCGGATGCCTGGCCACGCGCTCGTACAGCTTCCACACGTTGGTATAGCGGCGAAGGTCGCCCCACACCGGCGATCCCAGGGTCACCACCGCGCGCACCCGCGCTGGCTCGGCGCGGGCGATCTCGCGGGCGTAGAGGCCGCCTAGGCTCCAGCCTACCAGCAGCACCGGCTCCCTGGCGCCGCACAGGTCGACGGCGCGCTTGAGGTCGTCGAGCGTGCTGGCCTTCGCGCCCCAGTTGATGCCCTGGCGCCAGGGGTGGACTCGAAACCCCGCCTCGGCGAGCGCCCGGCGCAATTCCAGTGCGGTGCGGTCGCTGGCGAGGAAGCCGGGGATGACCAGCGCGGGCGGGCCCTCCTGCGGGCCGCGCGGCCCATTATGGCCGAACCCTCGCCAGAAGCGCGATCCAAGCGCCGCGATTTCCGACAGCCGCGCCGCCGTGCCGGGCGCGCCCTTCTCGCTCAGAGGAACTCGCCCCCGCCAAGCAGGGGCCGCAGCGCCTCCGGCAGCCGCACCCGCCCGTCCTCGGTCTGGTGGTTCTCCAGCAGCGGCACCAGGATGCGCGGGGAAGCCAGCGCGGTGTTGTTCAGCGTGTGCGCGAACCGCACCTTCCCGTCGCTGCCGCGATAGCGGATGTTCGCGCGCCGCGCCTGCCAGTCGTGCAGCGTCGAGCAGCTATGAGTCTCGCGATATTTGCCCAGGCTCGGCACCCAGCTCTCGATGTCATTCATCCGATATTTGCCCAGCCCCATGTCCCCGGTCGACGTCTCGATCACCTGGTAGGGGATTTCCAGCGCGGTCAGCAGCTCCTCGGCCAGCCCCAGCAGCTTGCCGTGCCACTCGGCGGACCTCGCCTCGTCCGCCTCGCAGATGACGTATTGCTCGACCTTCACGAACTGGTGGACGCGCAGCAGCCCGCGCACGTCCTTGCCCGCGCTCCCCGCCTCGCGGCGGAAGCAGGGGGAATAGCCGGCGTAGAGGATCGGCAGCTTGTCGGCCTCGACGATCTCGCCGGAATGCAGGCTGGTCAGCGCCACTTCAGCGGTGCCCGCGAGCCACAAATCGTCGTTGGGCAATTGATAGGTTTCTTCCTCATGCCCGGGGAATTGCCCCTGGTTGAGGAACGCCTGCTCGCGCGCGATCGCCGGCACGGTGATCGGCGTGAAGCCGTGGCCCGCGATCTTCTGCAGCGCCCAGTTCATCAGCACGCCCTCGAGCAGCGCCAGCCGCCCCTTCAGGCAGTAGGTGCGGCTGCCCGAAACCTGCGTGATCCGCGACAGGTCGGCCCAATCGTTCTTCTCGATGAGCGCAACATGGTCGAGCGGCTGGAACCGGAACTCCGTCGGCGTACCTTCGGTGCGAACGACGGTGTTGAAACTCTCGTCCGGCCCCACCGGCGCACCCGTGAAGGGAATGTTGGGCACCTTGAGCAGCAGCGCCTTCAGCGCCTCCTGCTTGCCGTTCAATTCGGCTTCCAGGGCGCTCGCCTGCGCGCCGGCTTCCTTCGCCTTCCGGCCCAGCTCCGCTTTTTCCTCGGGGGCCGCATCCTTGAAGCGCCCGCTGATCGCGTTTCGCTCGGTGCGAAGCGCGTCGATCCGGGTTTTCAGCCCTCGCACTTCGCCGTCGAGCGCCAACAGCGTCTCGACATCCAGCGCGACATTCTTCTGCTCCGCCGCCCGCGCCACGGCGTCGCGGTTCGCCTTGATGAAATCGATCCCCAGCATTGGGGCGCGTTAGCGAAACACTTTCGTCATTGCGAGCGGAGCGAAGCAATCCAGCGGCGAGGGCTGGATTGCTTCGTCGCTTGCGCTCCTCGCAATGACGGTTAGGTGCGATCCCATGGCTTCCGGTCTCATCGCGCTCCTCGACGACGTCGCTGCAATCGCCAAGATCGCCGCGGCTTCGGTCGACGATGTGGGGCTCGCCGTCGGCAAGGCCGGCTCCAAGGCCGCGGGCGTGGTCATCGACGATACCGCGGTCACGCCGCGCTACGTCACCGGCTTCACCCCCGACCGCGAACTGCCGATCATCGCCAAGATCGCGCTCGGGTCGTTCAAGAACAAGTTCTTCATCCTCATCGGCGCGCTGGCGCTATCGGCCTTCCTGCCCTTCGTCATCACGCCGCTGCTGATGCTCGGCGGCGCTTACCTGGCCTTCGAAGGCACCGAAAAGGTCATCGAGAAACTGACCGGCGACCATCATTCCGAAGTGGAATTGATGCAGGCCGATACGCCCGAGGAGCTGGAGGGGCGGCAGGT
Source organism: Sphingomonas sinipercae (assembly GCF_011302055.1). NCBI lineage: Bacteria > Pseudomonadati > Pseudomonadota > Alphaproteobacteria > Sphingomonadales > Sphingomonadaceae > Sphingomonas > Sphingomonas sinipercae. The sequence continues at coordinate 54,350 of NZ_CP049871.1, read as the reverse complement.
CGCCGGCGCCATCCGCACCGACTTCATCCTGTCCGCGGAAATCATGATCATCGCGCTGGCGCAGCTTGGGGACTTCAACATCTGGATGCGCGCCGCCGCGCTGGCGGCCGTCGGGGTCGTCATTACCGTCGCCGTCTACGGCGCGGTCGCGATCATCGTGAAGCTCGACGACATCGGCCTCCACCTGGCCGAGCGCGAGAATGCCGGCGCCCGCTCGATCGGCCACGGCCTGGTCCACGGCGTTCCCAAATTGCTGGTGGCGCTGGCCGCGATCGGCACTGCGGCGATGCTTTGGGTCGGCGGCGGGATTATCCTTCACGGCCTTGAAGAACTGCACGTCCTCGAAGCGTTGCCCCACGCCATTCACGACACGGCGCACAGCCTCGCTGGCGGCAGCGGCTTCTTTGAGTGGCTGTTGAACGCGCTGGCGTCGGCGGTCGTGGGCGTGATCGTCGGCTTGCCGATCGCCGGCATCGCCATGGCCGTGCACCGCCGCAGCGCCGCGCACCGGGAAGCGGCGGCCAGGCCCTAGTCGAAGTGAAGCCGGCGGTATCGCCCGCGAAAGTATAGCAGCGGGTCCAGCGTCGGGTCGAAGCTCGCCCGAACGACCTTGCCGACCAATATGTCATGGTCGCCGCCGTCATAGACCGCGTGCCGGTCGCATTCGAACACGCACAACGATTCGCGCAGCAGCGGCGCGCCGGTTTCTCCGGTCGACCAGGCGGCGGCGCCGAAGCGGTCCTGGTCGCGGGTCGAAAACAGGATCGACTGCGGCTCCTGCCCGGTCTGCAGCACGTTGACCGCGAAATGCGAAGCGGCGGCCAGCGCCGGGGCGCAGCGGGCGTCGCGGGCAATGCAGACCAGCAGCAGCGGCGGCTCCAGCGACACCGACGTGAAGCTGTTCGCGGTCAGTCCGAACGGCTGTCCCTTCGCATCGATGCAGGTGACGACAGTAACCCCGGTCGCGAAGCAGCCGAGGGCGTCGCGCAGCGTCCTTGGATCGGAACCGCTTCGATATTCGCGAGTGGCAGCGTCGGCCGGCATCGGCGCCGCTATAGCGCTACGGCGCGAAAGCTCCACCTGGGCGAACGCCCGCGTTAGGCATTTATTAGCCCAAGCAAGGCATCCCTGATCCGTTACGAAGGGGAGGGGTTCGCCGTGCAGTCACTTACCGTCAGCAAGCGGGAGCCGAAGCGGTCGCGCGTGTTCCTGGAAGCCAGCGTCGATGGCGGCGGTGGCCCGGTATCAGCGCGAGTCCTCGATATTTCGCGCTCCGGCGCCTTGCTTCAGTCGGAAGCGCCGGTCGTCGCGGGCACCGAAATTCGCCTGATCTGCGGCGGGACGCACGTCGATGCCCGCGTCGCCTGGGCGGAATCGGGCTCGTTCGGCCTGGAATTCACCACGCCTTTGCTGCTCGGCAAGCTGGTCGACGAAAGCGGCGTGAAGCTGCGCGTGTCGGCGCCGCGCGCCTATCGCGCCAGCGACCTCGACCTGCACCTCTAAAGGGTCGCTTCGCCCCTCGGCTCAGCGCAGCTGGGCCGCGATTGCAATCATCGTTTCGCGAAGCGCGGCCGCGCGCCGGACCGTCGCCTGGTCGTTCGCCGCCACTGCAACCGTCCCGGCCAGCGCCTGCAACCGGCCGGCAAGCTGGGCATCGCGCTGCCGCGCGCCAAGCGCCGCGGTTGCCTGGCCCAGCGCTTGGCGCAAGGATGCGACCGCCGGGGGCGCAAGCGCGGCGCTGCGTTCCAGCTGGTCGACATAGGCCAGTGCCACCACCGGGTGCGCCGGCCAGCGCACTGGAAGCTGCTGCTGCGGATTGAACGTCGGGCCCTGGTCGGCCAGCGCCGCCGCCGCGATCTCATTCGCGCTGAGCTGCGCGCTCGGCGTTAGCGCGAGCACGTCCAGCCCGCGCGCGATCTCGGTCCCGTAAATCCGGCCTTGATAGTAATAAGCTGACCAGAAGCCGCCCATCGCCAGATGATCGCCGTTGACCGGCCCGCGGTCGAAATACGCGATTTCCCGAGCGTTCGCCGGGTCAGTGAAATCGATCACCGAAATGCCGCCCTGGTACCAGGCCTGGACGAAGACATCGCGGCCCGGGACCGGCACGATCGAACCGTTGTGGGCGACGCAATTTTCCTGGTCCGTCTGGGCCGACGGCAGCTTGTAATGGCCGCGATAGCGAAGCTTGCCTTCGACGATGTCGTAGATCGCATTGGCGCCGAAGTTCTGCGGGTCCTGCGCCCGGCACCGCGGCCGACCGCCGCCGCCCCATTCGTCGGTGAACAGGACGCGCTGCCCGTCATTGGTGAAGGTCGCCGAATGCCAATAGGCAAAGCCCGGGTCGGTGACGGCGTCGATCCGCCGCGGACGTAGCGGGTTCGAAATGTCGAAGATGATGCCGTTGCCCGAACAGGCGCCCGCGGCGAGGTTGCGGGCTGGGAACACGGTGATGTCGTGGCACTGGTCGGTGCGGTGGGTCTCCTGGGTGCCGTCGCCATGGTCGCCGCCCTGCCACAGCCCGGCCAGGCTTCCGGTCCTGGGGTCGGCGAAGACGGCCGGGCTGGCGACGACGCGGGCGCGCTGCGGCGCAGCGACCGGAATTTCGACGACGTCGATCCGGAACAATGCGGTGCGCGGGTCGCCGGGCACTTCGCCGACGCAGCCGGGCAGTTCCTTTTCGTCCCGCACCGTCGATGTGCCCGACACGTAAACGATGATCCGCCCGTCGCGGCCGGGGCCGGAAACCACCGAATGGGTGTGCGAACCGCGACAGGTCTGGACCTGTCCGACCTGCAGCGGCAGCGCCGGGTTGCTGATATCGAAAATGCGGATTCCGCGGAAGCGCTCGGCGCTGACGTCGCCGGCGACGCCCTGCCGCCCGCAATCGACCCGGCCGCGGCGTTGCTCGACCGACATGATCAGCAAATTGCCGACGATCGACAGGTCGCCCTGCCCGCCGGGGCAGATGGTCGAACTGACCAGCTGCGGGATGCCGCCCGAATCCAGCCGGTAAAGGTTGAAGCCATGGTAATTGCCCGCGGCCAGCAAGTTGCCGGAAAAGGCCATGTCGGTGTTGGCGAAGCTGAGCAGAGGCGAACGGTCGAGCGGCTCCGGCTTCTCGCCCTTCTTTTCCGCCTTCATCGGCGCCAGGCCGGCGGGGTTGTTCTTGTCGAAGAAGCCCGTCGGCTTGGGCAGCGATGTAACCAGCCGCAGGTTGCTTGCGGCTTGCCCGGCGTCGCGGAAGCCGGCTTTCAGATTGGATCGCGGGTCCTCGTCGATCCCGACCAGGAGCTTGCTCAGGCGGTCGATTTCGGACTGTTGCTCGTTAATGACGTCGTTGACGAACTCGAACAATATCGGGTCGGCAGCGGTCCCGGCTTCGTCGAGCAATGCCTTGCTCATCTTCACCGCGCCTTCGTGGTGCGCGATCATGCGTTGCAGGAACAGGCGGTCGAAACTCGCCCCCTTGGCCGCCGCCATTTCCGCCATTTGCGCCGGCGTCGCCATGCCCATCGCCATGTGGTGCGCGGGCATTTGGCCGCCGTGCGCGGCATGATCCATTGCCGCGGGAACGGCCGGCGCCGACTGGCCGCGCTGCTTCAACCAGCCCCGGATGAAGGCGATCTCGTCCGCCTGCGACGCATCGATCCGCCGCGCGGCATCGACGATCGAACGGCGGTTCGTCCGCTCCTTGACCAGCGCGGTCATCGCCACCGCCTGCGCATGGTGGACCGCCATGTCCTGCATGTAACGGACGTCGGCGGGGGAAAAGCGGGTGTTGGCGATCCTGCTCGCCTCGTCGGCGCTCAGCGGCCGAGTCGCCTGGCCCGGCGCGCCCGGTTGCAGGATCGGCGCCGTTTGCGCGCCGGCCGTGGCCGCGGCGGCCGCCAATGCGACCAGGGCGGAACAGCGCAGCACGGCGCGTGCGGAAATCCTCTTATCGGCTTGCATGGCCTGTCCTTCCCCGACTGGTGTCGGCCGACGCTAACAGCGCGCCCGCGCGCCGCAACCCTTGCGGCTAGGCGCGCTAGCCGCCCGCAAGCGCGTCGATGGCCCGCGCAAGCTGGACGTCGCGCTCCGTGACCTTGCCCGAATCGTGGCTCGTCAGCCGGAAATCGACGCGGTTCCAGACGCTTGTGAATTCCGGATGGTGATCGACCCGCTGGGCGTGCAACGCGACCCGGGTCAGGAAAGCGAAGGCTTCGGCGAAATCGCGGAACTGGAAACTTCGGACCAGCGCGCGGTCCTCTCCCTCGATTTTCCAGCCTGGCGGGGGCTCCATCACATTCTCCTGTCCTACACCGGCCTGGCCGGGCTAAGCTGGCGCTTGGCGTCGGGCGCTGTTCCAAAAGTCACGAAAAAGCTGCACGACCGCGTGACCTTAGTGACCTTAAGCCCGCGCGGTAAGCCGCCGCCGACCTTGAAATGCCTTCCACTCGGGAGCAGTTGGGCCGCGAAGAGGAGCTACGCACATGGCAACCGCAGTCGCTGAAAAAGGCCCGCTGGGCCTCGAAAACCCGATGGGCACCGACGGGTTCGAATTCGTCGAATATACCGCCCCCGATATCGAGCTGCTCCGCAGCCTGTTCACCAAGATGGGCTTCCCCGAAGTCGCGCGGCACAAGAGCAAGAACGTCACACTGCACAAGCAGGGCGACTGCAACTTCATCATCAACGCCGAACCGGGCAGCTACGCCGACGACTATGCCAGGGCCCACGGCCCCAGCGCCTGCGCGATGGCCTTCCGCTTCAAGGACGCCGCCGCGGCCCACAAGCGCGCGCTCGAACTTGGCGCGACGGACGTGAAGGTCGCCCGCGGCGACGGGGAGCTCGACATTCCGGCGATCGAGGGCATCGGCGGCTCGCGCCTGTTCTTCGTCGACCGCTACGGCGACAGCTCGATCTACGACGTCGATTTCGATTTCCATCCCGACTGGCAACAGCGGATGACCGATGCCGATTCCAAGCTCACCTACATCGACCACCTCACCCACAACGTGAACCGCGGCAACATGGCGACGTGGGCTGAGTTCTACGAAAAGCTCTTCAACTTCCGCGAGATTCGCTACTTCGACATCGAAGGGAAGGTCACCGGCCTCTTCTCGAAGGCGATGACCAGCCCTTGCGGCAAGATCCGTATCCCGCTCAACGAAAGCCAGGACGACAAAAGCCAGATCGAGGAGTTCCTGCGCGAATATAAGGGCGAGGGGATCCAGCACATCGCGCTCGGCAGCAGCGACATTTGCCAAAGCGTCGACATCATCGGCGCCCGCGGCATCCCGTTCCAGGACACGCCCGACACTTATTACGAAATGCTTCCGCAGCGCATCCAGGGCCACGGCGAGAACATCCCTGAGCTGGAGAAGCGCCGGATCCTGATGGACGGCGCGCCGACCGAGGGGCAGGGCCTGCTGCTGCAGATATTCACCCAGAACGTCATCGGCCCGATCTTCTTCGAGATCATTCAGCGCAAGGGCAACGAGGGCTTTGGCGAGGGTAACTTCAAGGCCCTGTTCGAAAGCATCGAGCTCGACCAGATGCGCAGGGGCGTGATCTGACCGGAATGACCGAAGCCTATATCTGCGATTACGTCCGAACGCCGATCGGCCGCTACGGCGGCACCCTGTCGAGCGTCCGCGCCGACGACCTTGCAGCGATCCCGATCAAGGCGCTGATCGACCGCAATACCGGCGTCGACTGGGCCGATCTCGACGACGTGATCCTCGGCTGCGCCAACCAGGCGGGCGAGGATAATCGCAACCTCGCGCGCATGGCCGGGCTGCTCGCCGGACTTCCCGACAGCAGCGGCGGAGTCACGCTCAACCGCTTGTGCGGATCGGGCCTCGATGCCGTGGCGATGGCGGCGCGGGCGATCCGCGGCGGCGATGCCGACCTGATCGTCGCCGGCGGCAGCGAAAGCATGAGCCGGGCGCCGTTCGTCCTGCCCAAGGCGCAAAGCGCGTTCGACCGCAACGCCGAAATCTACGACACCACCATCGGCTGGCGCTTCGTCAATCCCAAGATGCGCGAAGCCTACGGCGACGACACGATGCCCAGCACGGCGGAAAATGTCGCTGACGAGTTCAAGGTCAGCCGCGAAGACCAGGATGCCTTCGCGATGCGCAGCCAGCAGAAGACCGCCGCCGCGCAGTCAAATGGGCGCCTGGCCGAGGAAATCGTCGCGGTCGAAATTCCCCAACGCAAGGGGGATCCGCTCCGTGTCGAGCAGGACGAGCATCCGCGCCTGACCAGCCTCGACAAGCTTGCGGCGCTCAGGCCCATCGTGCGCAAGGACGGCACGGTCACTGCGGGCAATGCCTCGGGCGTGAACGATGGCGCGGCGGCGCTAATCGTCGCGTCAGAGGATTCAGCGAAGCGCAACGGCCTGACGCCGATCGCCCGAATCCTCGGCGGCGCCGTCGCCGGGGTGCCGCCGCGGATCATGGGGATCGGCCCGGCACCCGCCTCGCAGAAGTTGCTCGAGCGGCTCGGCCTGGCACTGGACCAGATGAACGTCATCGAACTCAACGAGGCGTTCGCGGCACAGGGCCTGGCCGTGCTTCGCCAGCTCGGTATCCCCGACGACGACGCGCGGGTGAACCCAAACGGTGGCGCAATCGCGCTCGGGCATCCGCTGGGCATGTCGGGCGCGCGCCTCGCCGGCACCGCGGCGCTGGAATTGCAGAAGACCGGCGGCCGCTATGCGCTCGCCACCATGTGCATCGGTGTCGGCCAGGGGATCGCACTGGCCATCGAACGGGTCTGATGGACAGCCAGGCGATCTGGTGCGTGCTGGAACGGGTGCCGGATCCGGAAATCCCCGTGCTCTCGGTGGTCGACCTCGGCATCGTTCGCGATGTCCGCGATGGGCGGGTGGTCATCACGCCGACCTATTCGGGCTGCCCGGCCACCCAGGCCATCGAGCAAGCGATCCGAGCCGAGCTCGATTCGGCCGGCTTCCGCCACATCGGCATCGACACGGTGATCGCGCCGCCGTGGACCAGCGACTGGATCACCAGGGAAGGGCACGACAAGCTGAAGCGCTACGGCATCGCCCCGCCGAGCCTGGATGCGACGGCGCAATGCCCGCGCTGCGGATCGTTCGATACGCAGGAAGTCAGCCGGTTCGGCTCGACCCCGTGCAAGGCGCAATGGCGCTGCAAGGACTGCCTGGAGCCGTTCGACCGCTTCAAATGTCATTGATCCGGCTAGCGTCACAAAGTCGCAACCTGCGCGTCACAAGCACGTAGCACGGCAATCCTAGAGCGAGTCCGGGGACGGCGATCTTTGCCGCCCAAAGGGGACTCACATGACCATCCAGATTCGCGCCGCCCGCGGCGCCTTTGTCGCCTTGTTGATGAGCTCGGCGGCCTCGCCCGCAATGGCGCAAGCGCAGCCGATGCCCGGGATCGCGGCCGCTGCCGGCCCGACGCTGACCGACGAAGCCGTCGCCGGCGGCGCCACCGAAACCACCGAGTCCGCGACCGAGGTCGACGCCAACGAGACGTCGCCGGCCGCGCTCGAGGAAATCGTCGTCACCGCGACCAAGCGCGAGACCAACCTGCAGCGCACGCCGATCGCAATCAGCGTGGTCACGACCCAGGCCCTCGACGACCGGCACGTGCAGAGCCTCGCCGACCTCGCCGACGGGTCGGTTCCGGGCCTTCGGGTCGCCACCTTCGAAGCGCGCCAGTCGGCGCTGACCATCGGCATTCGCGGGATCGTGCCGCTCGACGCCAACCAGCCCGCCCGCGAACAGGGCGTCGGAGTCTATGTCGACGGCGTCTATCTCGGCCGGCAGCAGGGGCTGGGCGCCGCACTGCTCGATGTCGAGCGGATCGAGGTGCTGAAGGGGCCGCAGGGCACCTTGTTCGGCCGTAATACCGAAGGCGGCGCGCTGAGCATCGTCACCCGGGCGCCGACCGGCAAGTTCGGCCTGCGCGCCACCGCCGGCGCCGGCAACTACGGCAGCTATAGCGCCAACGCGCACCTCGACCTGCCGGCCGCCGGCCCGTTCAGCTTCAAGATCGACGCGGCGATGGATCACCAGGACGCGACGACCAGGAACCCGCTCGCCGGACAGGTCGGGTGGAATTACTTCAACCGCAAGGGTGTCCAGGGGAAGATTCGTTTCAAGCCATCCGACACTTTCGTCGCCGACCTCAGCGCCGATGCCGGGCGCGATGAGAACACGCCCTTTTACTCGCAGCTGCTCAACCACAACCCCAACGGTTATCCGGTCGGGCCGCTGACCGGCTCGCTGCCGTCCGGAAGCATCCGTCCACTCCCGCCGCTGGTCGTGGTCGAGGGCGACGAACGCATGGACGTCGCCGACATCGGGGTCGTCCAGCAAGTCAGCGTCGACAAGACGAAGGGCGGCGCGCTCAACCTGCGCTGGGACGCCACGCCGGACCTGCAACTGCGCTCGATCACCGGTTGCCGCCAGGTCAGCGTCGACCAGTGGGACAATAGCGGCGGCGCCCACCGCCCGCCGGTATTCGCGGCCAACGGCAATTTCAGCCGTTATTCGCTATCCTATCTCGAACAAAGCCAGTGGAGCCAGGAACTGCAGGCGGTCGGCCAGCTTGCCGACCAGGTCGATTACGTGTTCGGCCTCTATTACTTCCGCGAAAAGGCGTTCGAGGAAGCGGCCACGCCAAGCACCAACCGCTGGAACGCCGACGGCACCGGCTACACTATCAACGACCCGTGCATCGGCAGCGGCAGCGTCGCCGCACCGGCCGGCTGGCAGCGCGAATGCCGGCGGATCGATCGCGGCAGCCGCGCCCGTTCGGAAAGCAAGGCGGCGTACGGCCAACTTACCTGGACCCCGCCGTCGGCCGAACGGTTCCACGTGACGCTCGGCGGCCGCCTGACCCGGGACGACAAGCAGGGGACGTTGTACATCGTCAACAACGAGGCGACCGATTTCAGCTTCGACCAGAAGACGACGCGCTTCAATCCGCTGGCGATCGTCGCTTACGACGCGACCCCGGACGCCCACTTCTACGCCAAATATGCGACTGGTTACCGGTCCGGCGGCGCCAGCTCGCGCTCGCTGACCCACACCGAATTCGGGCCGGAAGACGTGCAAAGCTATGAGCTTGGCGCAAAGACCCAATTGTTCGACCGCCGCCTGCGCCTCAACGTCGCCGGCTATGTGATGAGCCGGAAGGGCACGCAGGTCGACTTCTCGGTGCTCAACCAGCTTCCGGGCGGCGCCACGCGCAACACGCTGGAAACCGTCAACGCGCCGGGCACGAGTAAGATTCGCGGAATCGAGGTCGATGCCACCGCCCAGGTGACCGACCAGCTGCAGCTATCGGCGTCTTACGCTTACACCTACACAAAGGTGCCGGATGCGCCGGACCCGTTCCGTCCGGGCAATCCGCTGGTGCCGGTGTTCATCCCGTTCACGCCGCGCAACGTCGTCAACGGCGCGATCGATTATGAGCTTCCGACCAACATCGCGGGCGGCAAACTGCGCCTTCACCTCGACGGCAATTACAACCAGGCGACGCAGAGCTTTGCCGAGTTCGCGACCAAGAACGACAGCAGCTTCATCGTCAACGGCCGCCTAGCGTTGGCCGACATGGAAGTCGGGACCGGCCAGCAGGTCACCTTCGCCTTGTGGTCGCGCAACCTGCTCAACGAAACGCACGTCTATCGGCGCGATCCCACCAACAGCATGCCCAATCCGTTCACCGGCAGCAGGTCGAACATCGTCGGCGACTACGGCAACTTCAACGCGCCGCGCACCTTCGGTGTCGAAGCGCTGGTGAAGATCTAAAGCGGCCGGGCACGCATGGAACTGCGCTCCATCACTGGCGCCTTGATTGCGGGATCGGCTAAGTCGCTGCCGATGCCGGTGGTGGAGCCTTCGTTCCGAAGTTTCTTGGACGCGCTGGAAGATCCGGCGTTGCTGATCCTTGATCGCAACGTCCAGATCGCCAACCCCGCGGCCAGGGCGCTGCTCGGCGCGGGCATCGAGGGCAGCGACGTTCGAATCGCCATCCGCCACCCGGAAGCGCTTGAATTCATCCTGCCCGGACGGGCCGGCGACCTGGACGTTACCGGCATTGGGGCGGTCGGCCGGCCATGGACGGTGCAACTGCGCCGAATCGACGAGGGGCTGTTGTTCGTCCGGCTAATCGACCGGTCGGCGGCGCAGGCGGCGGAAAGGATGCGGGTCGATTTCGTCGCCAACGCAAGCCACGAGTTGCGGACTCCGCTGTCGGTCATCGTCGGCTATGCCGAGACCATTGAAGACGGCGACGCCGACCCCGAGCTGTCCGCAAAGTTCGGCGGCATCGTCGGGACAGAAGCGAAGCGGATGCTGCGCATAATCGAAGACCTGATGAGCCTGTCCCGGATCGAGGCGGATCGCTTCATCGCACCCGCCCAACAGGTGTCGGTCAAGCAACTGGTGACAGCCTCGATCGCCAATTGCGGTCATCTCGCGCAAAGCCGGAATTGCGAATTCCGGTTGGAAGCCGCCGACGACTTGCCGCCTATCCACGGCGATGAAGCGCAACTTCTCCAGCTGTTCGAAAACCTGTTGAACAATGCCCTGCGCTACGGCTGCGGCGCGTCGGCCGGCACCGTTGTGGTTACGGTCGGCCGGGACCGTTCCGACATTGTCGTCACCGTCGCCGACCAGGGGCCGGGCATTGCCCGCGAACACCTGCCGCGCTTGACCGAGCGCTTCTACCGGGTGGACGCGGCGCGCAGCCGCGACTCGGGCGGCACCGGGCTTGGGCTGGCAATCGTCAAGCATATCGTCGAGCGCCACCGCGGCACGCTTTCGATCGACAGCCAGGTGGGCGAAGGGACCAGCGTCACCGTTCGACTGCCGATCGCGCCCCGGGGCTGACGCCTGTCACAAAAGTGAAACACCGCTGCAATAGAGGGGCGGTCGACAGCGCGATGGAGATGGCGATGAACAAGGCGATCATTTTGCTGCCGGTGGCGGCTTTGCTGGCGGCGTGCGGCGGCGGCGGATCGAGCGGCGGTTCCGGATCGAGCGCGATCAAGATCGTCGGTTCTTCCACGGTTTACCCGTTCACCACCGCGGTGGCCGAGGAATTCCAGCGCGCGCATCCGGGAATCAACGCCATCGTCGAATCGACCGGCACCGGGGCCGGCATCAAATTGTTCTGTGCCGGCGTCGGCGCCAACTATCCCGACGTCGTCAACGCTTCGCGCCCGTTCAAGAAATCGGAATATGAAGCCTGCGCCGCCAATGGCGTGAAGCAGGTGATCGAGCTTCCGGTCGGCATCGACGGACTGACGCTGATCGAAGCCAAGAGCGCGCAGCCGATGAACCTGACGGTCGAAGACGTGTACAAGGCAATCGCCGCCAACCCGTTCGGCAAGGGGCCGAACAAGGCGCAGACGTGGAAGGATGTGAACCCCTCGCTGCCTGCGGTGAAGATCCGCGTGCTCGGTCCGCCGCCGACGTCCGGCACGCGCGACAGCCTGGCCGAACTGATCCTTGAAAAGGGCTGCGATTCTAACCCGGAGATGAAGGCACTCAAGAAGAGCAACGACGCCAAGCACAAGGACATTTGCACCAAGGTGCGCGAGGATGGCGCCTTCGTCGAAGCGGGCGAGAACGACAACCTGCTGGTGCAGAAGGTCTCGGCGGACCCGGGTTCGCTGGGCGTGCTCGGCTACAGCTATCTCGAGGAAAACCTCGACCGCGTCCGTCCGGTTGCGCTGGCCGGGATCGTTCCCACCGAAGCGACGATCAGCGACCTCAGCTATCCCGGCGCGCGCAAGCTGTTCATCTACATCAAGGGCGAACACCTTCGCGCCAAGCCGGCGATCCGCGATTTCGTCACCGCCTACGCGCGGGCCTGGGGCAAGGGCGGAGCGCTTGAACGGCGCGGCCTGGTCCCGCTCGCACCGGCCGATGCCGCAAGTTCGACGCAGCAGGCGACCGACCTCAATCCGCTCGATCCCGCGGGCCTGAAGTAAGCGGCGGACGGCGGGCGGCGCCATGTCTCTCGGGCTAGCGCTTGTCGCCGTCCTGCTGGTCGCGGCGATTGCCGGGGCGGTCGCGTTCCGGCGCGCCAAGGTCCTGCGAACCGGCGGCCGGCTTCACTCGCTGCCGGTCTATCACGCGATCCATGCCGCTTTATGGGCGGCGATTCCGGCGCTGGTCGCACTCGCCATCTGGGCTTCGGTGCAGCCGCAGCTCGTCAGCCGGTCGGTCCTCGCCGCACCGGAAGCGCGCGAGCTTCCCGCCGAGGCGATGGAACGCAATGCGGTGATCCAGGAAGCGCGCGAGATCGCCGCCGGCCAGCGCGAAGCCGGGTTCAATCCGCTCTCCACGACCCTGGCGCCGCGCTTTGCGGCGGCCAACGCGCGCTTCGCGCTGCTCGGCGGATTGCTTGCGATTGCAATCGCCATCGGCGGCGGAGCGCTCGCCGTCCGCAAGACCGCGGTGGCATTTCGAGCGCGGACGGGGGTCGAGCGGTGGATGATGTGGCTCCTGGTCGGCGCGTCGCTGATCGCCATCTTCACCACGCTTGGAATCCTGCTGTCGCTGATGTTCGAAAGCCTGCGCTTCTTCAGCAAGGTGCCGGTCGGCGAATTCCTGTTCGGCACGCACTGGAGCCCGCAGACCGCGATCCGCGCCGACCAGGCGGGATCGTCGGGCGCGTTCGGGTCGATCCCCTTGTTCTGGGGCACGATCTTCATCGGCGCGATTATCGCCATGATCGTCGCCATTCCGCTGGGCCTGATGAGCGCCATCTATCTCACGCAATATGCGCACCCGCGCGTGCGCAAGTGGATGAAGCCGCTGCTGGAGATTCTCGCGGGGGTGCCGACCGTCGTTTACGGTTACTTCGCTGCCCTGACGGTGGCGCCGCTGGTCCGCGACCTTGGCCTTGCCGTTGGCATCTCCTCGGCCAGCAGCGAAAGCGCGCTCGCGGCGGGGCTGGTGATGGGCATCATGATCATCCCGTTCGTTAGTTCGATGGCCGACGACAGCATCGCCGCCGTCCCGCAGGCGATGCGCGACGGGTCGCTGGCGATGGGCGCGACCCGGTCCGAAACCATTCGCAAAGTGATTCTTCCCGCCGCTTTGCCGGGCGTGGTCGGCGGAATCCTGCTGGCGGTCAGCAGAGCGATCGGCGAGACGATGATCGTCGTCATGGCCGCGGGCCTTGCCGCCAATTTGACCGCTAATCCGTTCGCAAGCGTGACCACCGTCACCACGCAGATCGTGCAATTGCTGACCGGCGACCAGGAATTCGACAGCGCCAAGACCTTGGCCGCCTTCGCGCTCGGGCTGGTGCTGTTCCTGATCACGCTGGTGCTCAACCTCATCGCCCTGACCGTCGTGCGCAGGTATCGCGAAGCTTATGAATAGCGCCGCCGAGAAGGCTTCGGTGCCCCCATCGCGCTGGACCGATGGGTCGATGGAGGCCCGCGTGCGCCGCCGCTACGCTGCGGAGCGCCGCTTCCGTTTGCTCGGCCTTGCGGCGGTCGGCGCATCGGTGCTGTTCCTGGCCTTCCTGCTGGTCACCATGGCGTGGCGCGGGCTTGGCGGCTTCACGCAGACCGAGGCCGCGGTGGCCATCGACTTCCCCCGCTCCGACGTGATGATCGACCCTTCCGCGCTGCGCGGCCCGCAAGCGGCCGAAGCGCTTGCCGGCGTCGGCCTGACCGCGGTGCTCTCCCAGTCCGCGACGGCGCAGTTCGGTCCCGCGGGCGCGGAGCTGTTCGGCGATGGCGCGCTCCGGTCGCTCGGCAAGCAGCTGATCGCTGACCCGGAGCTCCTGACCCGTAAGGCCAAGTTGTGGCTGCCCGTCGCCAGCCGGATCGACACGGCGTACAAGGGCGAAGGCACGGCGGAAGCGGAACAGATGGTGCAGCGTCTGGCTAGCCAAGACGCGGTCCGCCGCGCGCCGAACTGGGGCTTCCTGGGCGAAGCCGACGCGACCGATCCGACCGCAGTCGGAGTCTGGGGGGCGCTCAAAGGCAGCTTCCTGACCATCCTGGTGACGATGGCCCTGGCCTTCCCGGTCGGGGTGCTTGCGGCGGTCTATCTTGAGGAATTCGCCCGGCGCAACCGCTGGACCGACGCCATCGAGGTTTCGATCAACAATTTGGCGGCCGTCCCATCGATCATCTTCGGCCTGCTTGGACTGGCCGTCTTCCTAAACGTCATGAACCTGCCGCGGTCAGCGCCGCTGGTCGGCGGGCTGACGCTGGCGCTGATGACGATGCCGGTGATCGTCATCGCCGGCCGCAACGCCATCAAGTCGGTGCCGCCGTCGATCCGCGATGCCGCGCTTGGCGTCGGCGCGTCGAAGATGCAGGTGGTGTTCCATCACGTGCTGCCGCTGGCGCTGCCCGGGATCCTGACCGGCACCATCATCGGCATGGCCCGAGCGCTGGGCGAAACCGCGCCGTTGCTGATGATCGGGATGCGCGCCTTCATCGCCAATCCGCCCGGCGGCTTTACCGATCCGGCGACCGCCCTGCCGGTGCAGATCTTCCTGTGGTCGGACGAGGTCGACCGCGCCTTCGTCGAGAAGACGAGCGCAGCGATCATCGTCCTGCTGCTGTTCATGCTGAGCATGAACGGCCTCGCCATTTACCTTCGTAACCGCTTCGAAAACCGGTGGTGATTGAGATGAAAGAAAAGACCCCGATCACGCCGGTGCCGATGCCGTCGATCGCGATCGCCGCAGCGGCCGAGGCGGACGAGAGCGAGACGATGCGTCACGATAGCGCCGATCGGTCCGAGCCGTGGGTGAGCGCGCCGGAACTGGAGTGGGGATACGAGCCGGAACCCGCCGCCGGATCGGTCGGCACGCCCAAGATGAGCGCCCGCGACATCAGCGTCTTCTATGGCGAGAAACAGGCGCTCAAGAACATTTCGATCGATATCCGCGACGACCGGGTCACCGCTTTCATCGGCCCGTCGGGCTGTGGCAAGTCGACCTTCCTGCGCTGCCTCAACCGGATGAACGACACCATCCCGACGGCGCGGGTGACCGGCCGGATCGAGCTTGACGGGCACGACATCAATGCCGCGGACATGGACGTCGTCCAGCTCCGCGCCCGGGTCGGGATGGTCTTCCAGAAACCCAATCCGTTCCCCAAGTCGATCTTCGAAAACGTCGCTTACGGGCCGCGCATCCATGGCCTGGCGCAGAACCGGTCGGAGCTGGAAACGATCGTCGAAAAGTCGCTCCGCCGCGCCGGCCTGTGGGAAGAGGTCAAGGATCGCTTGGCCGAAGGCGGCACCGCTTTGTCGGGCGGGCAGCAGCAGCGCCTGTGCATCGCCCGCGCCATCGCCGTCGATCCGGAAGTCATCCTGATGGACGAGCCTTGCTCGGCGCTCGACCCGATCGCGACCGCGCGCATCGAGGAGCTGATCCACGAGCTTCGCGGCCGCTACGCCATCGCCATCGTGACGCACAACATGCAGCAAGCGGCGCGCGTGTCGCAGCGCACCGCCTTCTTCCACCTTGGGGAGCTGGTCGAATACGGCAAGACCAGCGAGATTTTCACCAACCCCAAGGAACAGCGCACCCAAGATTACATCACCGGCCGCTACGGCTGATCGGAGCAGGATTATGCAGCAGAGCCGCGAACATACGCTCAAGGCATTCGACCAGGATCTCGACCGGCTGCGGGCGTTGATCAGCCAGATGGGCGGGCTTGCCGAACACGCCATCGGCGAAGCCATGCGCTGCCTGATCCAGCGCGACGTCGAGGCCGCGGAGCGGATCGTCGAAAATGACCAGAAGCTCGACGCGCTGGAAATCGAGACCGAGCGCCGGGTGGTCCAGCTGATCGCGCTTCGCGCGCCAATGGCGGGCGACCTTCGCGACGTCGTCGCCGCGCTGAAGATTTCGGGCGTCGTCGAACGCATCGGCGACTATGCCAAGAACATCGCCCGCCGGGTGCCGCAGATCGATCAGGGCGGGCATCTCGAGCCGCTGTCGCTGCTTCCGGAAATGGCGCGCATCGCCACGCAGATGGTCCACGACGTGCTTAACGCCTTCGTCAACCGCGACGCCGACGCGGCGGTCCGGGTGTGCCAGCGCGACCAGGCGGTCGACGATTTCTACGATTCCATCTTTCGCACCCTGCTGACCTTCATGATGGAAAACCCGCACAACATCGGCCAGGCGGCGCACCTGCTGTTCGTCGCCAAGAATCTGGAACGGGTCGGCGACCATGCGACCAACATTGCCGAAATGGTCTTCTATGCGGCGACCGGCGAGCACATGGCCGAACGTCCGCGCACTGCCGGGCGAAGCTGACGATGGGCCGCAACGGGTCCAAACGGCTGCTGGTGGTGGAGGACGACCGGGCGCTGATCGAGCTGCTCAAATATCATTTCACGAAGGACGGTTTCACCGTCACCAGCACGCCCAGCGGCGATGAGGCGATGATCCTGATCCAGGAAGTGAACCCCGACCTGGTGGTGCTCGACTGGATGATCGAAGGCACCAGCGGAATCGAAGTGTGCCGGCGCCTGCGCCGCCTTCCGGCCAATGCCAAGCTGCCGATCATCATGCTGACCGCGCGCGGCGAAGAGGACGACCGGATCCGCGGCCTCGATACGGGCGCCGACGATTACATGTCGAAGCCGTTCAGCCCCAAGGAACTGCTGGCCCGGGCGAACGCATTGTTGCGCCGCGCGCGCCCCAACCTGATCGCCGAAACCCTCGCTTACGCCGACATCGAAATGGACGTCGCCGCCCACCGGGTCCGCCGCGGCGGGGCCGCCGTCACGCTCGGCCCGACCGATTACCGGCTGCTGCGCAACTTCCTCGAGAATCCGGAGAAAGTCTTCTCGCGCCAGCAACTGCTCGATGCGGTGTGGCCGCATAACGAGGATGTCGAACTGCGCACCGTCGACGTTCACATCCGCCGCCTCCGCCAGGCGCTTGGCGACGGTCCGAACCTCGTGCGAACCGTCCGTTCCGAAGGCTATTCGCTGGACAGCCGGGAAGGTTGACGCAGCCGCCCCGTGCGTCGGTAGCTGATCAGCAGAAGCTCAATTTCCGCTGCACTGTTCGGCAGTGGGACTGCCGCAAGCTGCGCCAGCGACGATATTGCTCGGCCTTGGTCGGCGAGGGGTCTTCGAACCCTTGCAGCCAGAAGCGGAACCAGTCCACGTTGCGGTCGTAAATCGCGAGCCGGTGCTGCGGCTGCGCCACGATGTGACGTTCGTGCGGGAAGACATACATGTCCGCCGCTCGACCGCCGTTCAGCATCCGGGTGTAGAGCCGCATGTTGTACCGATATTCCTGCTCCGGAGTCTGGATCAGCAACGGGGCATCCATCTTCTCGACGTTCATCGCCGCGCTGATCTCTTTCCAGCCTTCGGGCGCTTTTTCCGGATCCTTCAAGCCCCACGAACTTTCGATCATCTGCGGAAAGTCGCGTCCGGGAAGGGCGTTGAAATAGAAGTATGTCGCCGGATCCAGCGTCGGCGACGCAATGCTTACGGCGGCGAGCAGGTCGGACTTCATCGCTGTCCAGACGGCGACCTCGCTGCCGAAGCTAAGGCCGCTCATGCCGACGCGAGCGGGGTCGATTAGCCCCGTGCCGGCAAGGTGCCGGATGGCGGCGCGGGTGGCGGCGAGACCGGTCTTATATTCCTCGACGTTGTTGCCGCCGCCGGGCAGCGGCTGGATGCACAGGACCGCAATCCCGTCCTGTGCGAACAGGTGGAAGGGCCACTGATCGCCGGTGCCGCCTTTGAGGAAGCCCGTGCAATCGTAGTAATTGATCAAAAGCGGCAGCGGCTTTGACGCGGCCGGCGCCAGATATTGTCCCCAGGCCGTGCGCCCATCCGCCAGCTTCCAACTGACCCACCGCGCGCGGACGGTAAGCGAACTGGTCAAGGCGCGGTTGGGGTCGAAAAGCCGCGTCGATGAGCCGGTCGACAGGTCGACCTTTTCCAGGCGCGGCGCTTCGCTGCCGGAGGAGATCACGCACGCCGCTGAATCGCGGCCAATCGCGCAGCCTTCGCGATCCTCGTTCGTCAAAGTCGCGGCCTTGAAGATCGGCCGCACCCGGTTGCGCTCGGTGTCCCAGGCGAACAGCCCCTGGACCCGATCCCCGCCGACCGATGAGAAGATCACTTCGGGTGTGCCGGGACGCCATGACAGGGCGGTCGCTTTGGCGCACGCGGGGTCGGCACAGGCCACGGACTTTTCGGCGGCTGCCCGGCTGGCGGCCCAACGCAGCTCGGACGCGGCGCCCCAGCCCCGGAGAAAGGCGATGGCCCCGCTCTCGCTGGTCGCAAGGTCATGATCCTGCGGGTCGGCTGGCGCCTGCGCTGCCTCGAACGGGCCGGGCACCGCCTGCCCGACCGCCTTGGCGCTGTTCAGGGCGATGCGCCGGACCCGCGGCGGGCGGTCGCCAAGCACGTTGGTTCGCCCGAACCAGGCGCCGTGAAGCCGCTCGCTGGCCAGCCGCCCGTTGATCTCGGCCGCCCGGTAGAGGCCCTGCGCGACATCGATCGCCTTATCGATGTGGATGCCCGACGCATATTCACGTTCTTCGGCGGCGATGATTTCGGCGCGGTCGGCCCCATCGACTTCATAGACCAGCGATTGGCCCGTGCCGCCCAGGGCGAACCGTGTCACGTCGGCGGGGTCATTGGTGATCTTTACGGCGCGGCCTTGGGCAAGGTCCGCGCGCCACACCTGCACCCCGCCGCCAGGATCGAGCCGGCGGAAATAGAAGCTCGCGGAATTTGGCGACCATTGCGGCTTCTCGCTCACCAGGACTCCGGCGCCGCTCCAGATCGCGCGGCCGCCGGACGCGACGCGTCGCGGCTGCCCGGAGCTGCGCATCGGCGCGACGTACCAATCCAGCTGGACCGTGTTGGTGCCGACGTCCGGCCGGTCGATCCGGAATGCGACCCACTGCCCATCCGGCGAGATTGCAGGCCCGGAGATGCTCGCCATCTCCACCAGCTGCCGTGCCGTGATTGTGGCATTGGCGCCGCTGGCGGACGCGGCTGCAGCCACTGCCAGCAGGGCAAGGCGCAAGCGCGCGCGGCGCGGCTTCACCACCGGTGCGAAACGCGGGCCAGGAACACTCGCCCGAGCGGGTTGGCATTCGCCGGATCGTACGAAGGCGCGTCATCCCCGCGGTCGACGTAAGGGGGCGCCTTGTCGAACAGGTTGCGGACCCCGACCATGATACCGGTGCCGCGCTCGCCATCCTGGCGAAGGCGGAACTGGAGCATCAGGTCCGCCGTCGTGAAGGTCCCGATGCGCGGGTCGCCGAGCACGTTGGTGTTCTTGAACCCCGACACGTGGTTGAGCGCCGCCACCGCCGTCACACGCCCTTTCGAACCCGTCAGTTCGCCGCGGAACTTGAACTTGGGTTGTTCGCCGAACCGGCCAACCACGTCGTTGGGCTGGCTCGACTCGGTGATCTTGCGGTCGTCGCGGAAGACGAACGTCGCCGCTCCTCGCGCGCTCCACGCGATGCCGCCGGCGTCGTGGTCGTAATGCGCGTCGATATCGAGCCCGGTGACCCGCTGAGCGGCAATGTTCCGGAACGTCAGGTCGATGATATATTCGTAATCCGACAGCGGGATGCTGGGATCGAAGAAGAGCACGCTTCCGCCGTTGGCTTCGGCGAACGCGATCAGGTCCTCGACCTGCGACACGTCGGTGATCGGCGAAAATACCCCGCCGTAGACGTCGGGCTGAAGCAGGATGTCGGAGGAGAAGGGCGGCGTCGCGAGCCGGTTGCGATATTTGTATTGGAAATAGGTGGCGGATGCGCCGAAGCCGGGAATCGCGCTCGGCGTGATATCGGCGCCAGCGGTGAAAATCCGCGCCCGTTCCGGCTTCAGGTCGCCGTAGCCAAGGGGGTTGATGACCCGCGCGAAGTCGCCCGGCCGGTCCGGCGAATAATAACTGAACGGGTCGCCGAGGATGAACAATTGCCCCGCCTTCGACAGGTCGTTGAGCGTCGGTGCCCGGAAGGCCGTGCTGTAGGTGCTGCGAAGGCGCGCGCCGGCGACATTGGCAAGGAATCCCGCGCGCCCGGTCCAGGCGCCGCCGACATCCGAATAATGATCGTAGCGGCCAGCAAGCGACACCGACATGCTCTTCAGGAAGGGCGATGCCGGCGCCTTCAACAGCGGCAGCAGCAACTCGCCATAAGCGGAATCGACGTTGCGCGAGATGTCGCGCGAGACGTTGGCATCGCCGGTAAACGCGAATTTGAATTCCTCGCTGCGATGCTCAGCCCCAAGCGAGAATTCAGCGGCGCCGCCGCCCAATTGGAACAGCCTGCCGCCGACGTTGCCGCTGGCGTACCACAGGTCCGACTTCTGATCGCCCTTGATAAGGTATTCGAGGCCGTTGGCCTGGCTGAGGTTGCCCTGCGATACCTTCTCGCCCGACCTTGCGTAGCCGCCGGCGACGTTGCCGCGCAGGCCCCGCGGAAGCTCGATGTCGACCGAGCCGTTGAGGCTGTACTGGTCGGAGCGCGCGCCGAATTGGGAGACGTAGAAGCCGCCGACGACCTGATCCTGGTCGCGCCGGCTCAGCCAGCCATCGACCTCGGCCCTGACCGTCGACGAGAGGTCCTGCCGGACGACTGCGAACAGGGATTTCTCGGTGGCGGGTGGGTACAGGTCGGGTCGAAGCACCAGGTCGGGACGATCGATCCCCGGTACGTTTTTCGAAAACGACCGGTCGCTGGTGTCGAGATCGCTGCGCTTGCGGTACCGGGCGCTGACCAGCAGCCCTCCCGACGTCCAGTCGGTGCCCGCGGACTGAGTCCCCTCGACGTTCCAATATTCTCCGTCGCCGCTCTGCTCGTAAGCGATCTGGCTTTCCGCCCCCTCGAGGCGGTCGCGAAGGATGATGTTGACGACCCCGCCGACGGCGTCGGAGCCGTACACCGCCGACGCGCCATCGGGGATGATGTCGATCCGCTGGATCGCGCTTTGCGGGATGATGCCGATGTCGACGAAGGCGCTCCCCGAGCTTGGCGCGACGCGATGCCCGTTGATGAGCGTCAGCGTCGATCCGGGCCCAAGGCCGCGCAAGTTGGGGCTTACCGCGCCGCTGACGTTGAGCAGCGCTTCGGCCCCGCCGCCATTCACTCCGTCCGGCGTCAGTCCGTACGATCCGCCGCTGAAGTTCTGGGGCAGGATCTGGAGGAAGTCGGCGAGGTCGGCGCGGCCGGCCCGCTCGATGTCGCGGCGGGTGTAGGTCGTGATTGGCGACGCAATCGCCTCCAGGTTGCGCAGGCGGGTGCCGGTGACGACGATCGTCGCCGCCTCAGCGGTCCCGTCGGCGATTCCGTTTCCCGCTTCTGCCGCGACCCTGACGATGGCGAATGCGCCGGACCGATCCTGCCGCGTCGAAAGTCCGCTATTGTCGAGGAGCATTGCCAGCGCCTGCTCGGCGGTGACGTTGCCCTGCACCCCGGCCGTCTTGATTCCGGCCACTTCGTCGGCGCGATAGATCACCTGCCGCCCCGACTGCTTCGCCCAAATATCGAGCGCGGCGCCAAGCGGACCGGCGGGGATTGCGAACGTGACGACCTGCGCCTGCGCGGCGGCGGGTGCGGCGATGGCCGCGGCGATGCAGGAACCGACGATGAAAGGTGCGTGATACCGAGCCATGATGTCCCCCAATGATACGGGCGCTCAGACAGTCGGCGCGTTGAAACCCGTAAGGTCAGTCGCTGATCAGGATACGGTCCGCGCTATGCGTCACCCTTAGGCCGTAGGCATCGTTGAGGAGCCGCGCGAACGCATCGATGTTCGATGTCCTGAACGTCCCGCCCAGGCGAAGCTTTCTTGCCGCATGGTCGGTGACGACGATCTGGCGATCGTTGTAGCGATTGAACTCCGCTGCGGCTTCGCCAAGCGTCACGTCGTCGAAATGGATCAGGCCTTCGCGCCACAACAGGCTGTTTTCGACCCGATCGAGGGCGTTGGCGGCGACCAGCGTGGAATCGCCGCTTCCAACGGCGACATTGCCGGCGACTATGGTTGTGGCCGCGGCCGCCGCGCCGCCCCTCGCTTCGCTCACCCGAACGCGGCCTTGCTCGACCGCGACAGTCACCTTGTCGCCATCCATCCGAACCGAGAAGCGCGTTCCAAGGACGGTCACCAACCGCTGGCCGGCGTGCACGACGAACGGCCGGGCCGGATTGGGGGCGACGTCGAAATAGGCTTCTCCCCGGCTTAGCCAGACGTCGCGCCGCGCCGGCGAATATGCGACCTTCAGGAAGGTGGCCGTGTTCAACTCGACCCGGCTGCCGTCGTCCAGGCCAATGGTGCGCCGACCGCCGACCCCGGTCGACGCGGCAGCGGCGGGAAGGGCGGCGACCGTTGGATCGCTGGCCGGCTGGGCAAGCTTCAGGCTTGCGAGGGAGACCAGCGCGGCAACCGATGCCGCCAATGCCATGCCGGCCCGGCCGCGCGCGTGACGCCTTGCGGGAACGGTCGAATGCCCCAGGACCGCCACCCGGTCGGCCGCTCGCCAACTGCTTTCAAGCCGCCAGTAGGCTGCCTGGTGGGCGGCGGATTCGCGCAGCCAGTCCTCAAGACTCTGCGCCTTCTGCGCCGACCAGTCGGGCTCGTCCCGCGCGATCAGCCATTGCGCCGCCTGCTGTTCGATAAGAGCGTGGCGGCTCATTTGCGCCGCGCTTTCCAGCGCAGGACCTTGGGCGCGCTTCGCACTTGCGGATAATCCAGCATGAAGTTCGCCAGCGCCCGAAGGCCTTCGGTGAGGTGCTTTTCGACCGTGTGCGTGCTGATGCCCAAGTGCTGCGCCGCTTCGCGCGTCGACATGCCTTCGACCTTGCGCAGCCAGATGACCTGCCGGCAGCGTGGCGGCAGCTGGTTCAGGCCCGCTTCGGCGCGGCGCAGCTCGTCACGCGCCGAAAGGTGCCGTTCCGACCCCGCCAGCGCGTCGGGGACAATAACGCTCTCCAGGTCGGCGATGGCTTCGATCGAGACGATCTTCGCGCGGCGGGCGCGGTTGATCAGGTGATTGCGGGCGACAGTGTAGATGTAGGCGCGCGTATGCGCGGGCAGGGCCGAGCGGGCGCCGGTAATGGCGCGCTCGTAAATCTCCTGCCTTAGGTCCACCACGTCATGCGGTGAGCGCCAGTTTGCACGAATGTAGCCCATCAGCCCTTTCTCGAGGGGCAGGACCTCTTCGCAAAACCAAAGCCTCAGCTCTTCGTCGTCAACCACGGATTCGCGGGTCCTCCGCGCTGAAAGACAGTCCGGTCAGGCAAACCCGTAATGCGGTCGATGACCGGGAGGAAGCGTCGGAACGCTCGCGCGGGCGGCGAGGCAAGGCGCTCAAGGGTGACATTTGTCCTGATCGACCGTTAAGCTGCCCGTGCCGCCGAGTAGCAATAGGGATGAAGCACTGGTGACAGCCGAAGATACGCTCCGCGTGCAGATGGCGGTGTTGCGACGGCGGTTCAGGGACCAGGGCAAGGCGAGGAGCGAGCGGCTGGCGGCTGCCTGCCAGCGATCGGACATCGAAGACATTCGCGAGGTGGCCCACATCATCGCCGGAAGTGCGGGGCTGTTCGGCTTTCCGGAGCTCGCGGCGCAGGCGTCCGACGTCTCCGATCGCTGCCGTGGCGGGAATAGCGACGAAATCCTTGCCGCCGCTCGCGCCCTTGGCGTTGCGCTGGCTGACGTGAGCGACGAAGAGGACTAATGGCACGGATCTTGATCGCGGAGGACGACCCGCTCACCCTTGAAGGGAT
This sequence comes from Sphingomonas sinipercae, assembly GCF_011302055.1. Classification (NCBI taxonomy): domain Bacteria; kingdom Pseudomonadati; phylum Pseudomonadota; class Alphaproteobacteria; order Sphingomonadales; family Sphingomonadaceae; genus Sphingomonas; species Sphingomonas sinipercae. The sequence goes on along the minus strand of NZ_CP049871.1, from coordinate 30,587 downwards.
CAAGCTGCTCCTGTCGGCTTCGCTCCACGAAGTCCTGGGCGCGGTGAACGACGGCGCCGCGCTGCTCGAACAAGTGCCTGTGCTTCGGCCGGACCTGCTCCTCCTCGACTTCGACATGCCCAAGCGGACCGGGCTCGACGTGCTGCGCACCCTCAGGGAGCGGGGCGACAAGCGGCCGATCGTGCTGCTGACCGGAAGCATGTCGGACAAGCGCGTCTATGAAGCGCTGCAGCTCGGCCTCAACGGCCTCGTCATCAAGGCCCAGGCGCCGCAGCATCTCGTCACCTGTCTCGATAACGTTGCCGCCGGCCGCCGCTGGATCGACCATGACGTGCTGCAGCGGGTGATGGACCTCAGCATGGGCGGCGAGGGGGCGGCCGACCCGCTTGCAGCCTTGAGCAAGCGGGAGCGCGCGATTGTCGGCCTGATCCTCCAGGGCATGCGCAACAAGGACATCGCGGGCGACCTGGGAATCGGCGAGGGCACCGTGAAGGTGCACCTGCACAACATTTTCGAGAAGCTCGGCGTCTCCAGCCGAATGGAGCTCGCCTTACTGGCCGCCCGCTCCTTCGAGTAGGAAAGCGCGCTTCCTATACCTTCGGATATAGCCGTTCCTGGCCGAAGGTTCATGACGATTTCGATGTTCGTTCAATAGTTGGCGGCCGGTCGCGCTGCCAGAACCTGGTTCACCAAATCACGGATGAAACAGGAGTTGAACATGAACAAGATTGCTCTCGCAGTTGTGCTTTCCGCCACCGCCCTTTCCGCCACTCCGGCGATGGCCCAGCAGGTCTCCGGCACCGTCAACGTCACCGGCACTGTCGCCGGCCGCTGCTCGGTCGTCGAATCCGGCGCCGAGAAGACGACCTTCACCGGCAACATCGACCTGGGCCGCCTTGACGCCGCTGACGGCACGCTGCGTTCGGAACTGACCAGCTCGACCACCGCCAGCCCGGCCGATGCCAAGAAGGTTACGGCCCGCGTCGTTTGCACCAGCGCCAACCCGACGATCGGCGTCAGTGCAACGAAGCTGGCGATTGCCAACGCCGGTGACGCCGGTGTCGGTTACGCCAACGTCATCGACTATGTCGCCGCGCTCCGCGTCAAGACGGCGTCCAGCACCAACCCGCTGACCGAAGTGAAGTTTGACACGCTGAGCGACAGCACCCCGATCACGGCCAAGCTCGGTGCGCGGATCCAGGGCGGCACCGACAACAACGTCGAAGTCAACGTGTCGAGCCTGCGCACCAAGGGCGGTGCCGGCAACGTGCTGAACGAAGGCACCTACAACAGCGTCGTCAGCCTCTCGATCACGCCGACCATCTAACCGACCCCAACGGGACCGGGAGGGCCACGCGCTCTCCCGGTCCTTTTTCCTTCCGGAGGCCCCGACACCCGTGCTTCGCATCGTCCTCTTCCTCATCAGCATCCTGATCGCGGGCAATGCCCACGCCCAGACGGTGCAGACGGCGTACGCCGGAGGAAGCCCGGTGGTGCTGACCATCCCGGTCACGGCATCGGTGGGTGGACGGTGCGGCTTCGCCACTGGCGCCGCCCCTTCCGGGACCTTCAACAAGGACAATTTCGACCGCGACGGCCTCGCCGCCCAGTTCGATTTCTCGCTGAACTGCACCGGCCCCTCACGGGTAGCGATCAGTTCCAGCAACGGCGGCCTGCTCACCAGCGCGGCGATCGCCACCGGCTACCGCAACAAGGCGGACTATCAGGTCACGCTCAACCTTGCCGCCAACGACGGTTCGTCCGCGCAGGCCAGCTGTGCCGCTTCGGCCCTGGTGACCGGCGGCAGTTGCACCTTCGCCGGCACCGCCAGCACGACGCAGGGCCTTCGCCTCGCCAACGCGGCGGTAAACCAGGCGGGATCGTACGTGAAGATCAGCGCGCCGGCGCAATCGGCCAGCAGCGCGACGCTCGTCGCGGGAACTTACACCGATACGCTGACAGTGACTGTCAGCCCCGCGCTTTGATGGATATGCACTTGGCCATGAACGAGAATCAGACGGGAGCGCGTAGCGTGTCGAAGCATCTCAAGACGATCATCATCGCCATTGCCGCGGCCCTTGCGGCGCTGGTTCCGAGCGTCGCAACCGCGATGACGGTGCAGCCCGTCGTGCTGAACCTGTCGCCGGGCGGCCGGACGATGAGCCAGGTGGTCACCGTCACCAACAGCTTTGCCTACCCGCTCGCGGTCGAGCTTCGAGTCGAGGAACTCGCGCTCGAGCCGACTGGGGTTCGCGGGACCGGCCGCGACCCTGGAGACCTGGTCGTCTTTCCGCCGACCGCGATGATCCAGCCGGGACAGACGCAGACCTTCCGCGTCCAATATGTCGGCGATCCGGCGCTCGCCCGCTCCAAGCATTATTACGTCACCGTGGCGCAGCTTCCGGTGAAGATGCAGCAAGGCCAGTCCGCCGTTCAGGTGCTCTACAATTTCCAGGTGCTGGTCAGCGTCGCCCCGACCGGCGCGAAGCCGCAGATCGGCGTCGCCAGCGCCCAGGTCGAGCGCACTGGCGACGGTAAGACCGTGCCGGCGGTGACGTTCACCAACCCGTCCAATGCCCACGGCTATTTGTCGAACGGCCGGATCCGCATCGTCCAGAAGGATGCCAGCGGCAAGGAAGTCTTCCGCCGCGAATTCACCGCGCCCGAAGTCCAGCAGGCGATCGGCTATGGCCTGATCGGCGCCGGCCAGACCCGCAAGGTGACGCTGCCGCTCGAGCTTCCGTCCGCCACCGGCTCCGTCGAAGCGCAGTACACACCCGTCGGCTGATGCAGGCGCTGCTCCACCCCTTGCTGCTTGCGAGCTGCGCAACGCTGAGCCTGCTGCCGGCCCCCGCCGCCGCTGCCGGCGAGGCGGCCGTGCAGCCGGTTGCGGGCGGACAATTGGTCATTCCCGCCGATCCGGCGACGGCTGCGGCGGCCAACCCGTCCGGCAAGACGGTCAGCCTGACCGTGCCGCTTCGGGAAAGCGGCCGTTACCTCGGCGACCTGCTGGTGGATATCGACCCGAACGGCGACGTGCGCGTGGCCAGCGGCCGCGTTGTCGACCTGCTTTCCGGCACCGTTGGAGCCAAGACCGCAGGCCAGCTGAAGGCAAAGGCGGCATTGACCAACGCCGATCTCGCCGCGGCCGGAATCACGCTTCGCTACAATGCCCAGGAACTGGCGCTGGACGTGGAACTGGCCAGCGAATTGCGCGCCGTCCAGGATATCGAGGTCAGCGCGCTCGACCCCGCGCGCGTCGGCACGGTCCTTACCCCGGCGCGGTTCAGCGGCTTCCTCAATGCCCGAAGCAATTTCGATTACTTGCATGGCGATGGCGGGCTGCAGTCGCCCGTAATTTACCTGGACGGTGCGATACGTGCCGGCTCGATCGTCGCCGAAAGCGAGGCCCTGTGGCAGCCGACTGGGGACGGGGCGCAGTTCACGCGCGCCGGCTCGCGCCTGGTGTTCGACGACCGCGAGCGACTGGTCCGCTGGACCGCGGGCGACCTGCAACCGCTCGGCCGAGGCTACCAGTCCGTGCCGGAAATCGCCGGGCTGTCGGTGTTCCGCTCCTACGGGGTCCTCGAACCGCAGCGTATCGCCCGTCCCCGGGGCGGCCGGGCGTTCGTGCTCACGCGCCCGTCCACGGTGGAAGTGCTGGTCAACGGGCAGCTCGTCCGCCGCCTGCAGCTCGATGCGGGCAACTACGACCTGCGCGATTTCCCGTTCACTCAGGGCGCGAACGACGTCCGGCTGCTGATCCGGGACGATGCCGGCCGCAGCCAGGCGCTCAGCTTCGACATTTTCCTCGACCAGAACCAGCTCGGCCGCGGGCTGACCGAGTTCGGCTTTTACGCCGGCGTGCTCGCCTCGACCGGCCTGGGCGGGCCCGATTACAGCGGCGACATGGCCGCCAGCGGCTTTGTCCGGCGCGGCTTCACCGACCGGCTCACCCTGGGCGCGAACCTGCAGGCCGACAAAAGATCGCAGATGGGCGGGCTCGAAGGTGTCTGGGCGTCGCCGCTGGGTTCGCTGGCCGGCAATGTGGCCCTGTCAAACATCGACGGGCTGGGCACGGGCAGCGCGGCCCAGGTCACGTTCCAGCGACTGATTAAGCGGGGCGGCAACGCGGCCGACGCGCTGAACCTGTTCGTCGAGCGGCGCAGCGCGAAGTTCGGCGTCCTCGGCACGATTATCCCGGTGAACCCCTTCGCCTGGGAAGCCGGCGGCGGCTATTCACGCGCCATCTCCAGCAGCATTTTCGCGGGTCTCGACGGGCGCTATTCGCGCGGCCGCGGCGAGCAGCCCAATGTCTACAACGCCCGCGGCACCGTCGGTGTTCGAATCAACAGCGCACTCAGCCTCGCGGCGGAAGCGCGCTGGGAAAAGGACAACTTCGAACGCCGTTTTTCCGGGCTGGTCACCGCCACCTGGCGGATCGGCAGCGCCTCGAACCTGCGCGCGGAATATGACACGCGCTTCGACCGGGCCCGCCTCTCTTACTCGACCTTCCACGGCTACGGCGTCGGGTCGTACAACCTTGCCGGCGACATCGATCACGGCGGCGGCGGATCGGGGGCGAACATCACCGCCAACTACCTTGCCAACCGTGCGGAGCTTGGCTTCAGCCACTTCGGCAGCTTCGACAATTTGTTCGGCCAGTCGCTGTCGCAACGCTCGTCGGTGCGAGTCGCTGGCTCCGTCGCGTTCGCGGACGGCGCATTTTCCATTGGCCGGCCGGTGTACGACAGTTTCGCGATCGTCGATGCCCACCGTTCATTGAAGGGGGCCTCGGTCGAAGTCGAGAAGACGCCGTTCGGCTATGTCGCCGAAACCGGCGGGCTGGGTACCGCGCTCCACTCGGCGCTGGCGTCCTATCTCGACCGCACGGTGGCCATCGACGCGCCGGACGCTCCAGTGACGGCCGACCTTGGCCAGGGAAGCTTCCGCGTGTTTCCCGCCTACCGCAGCGGCTATGTCGTCACCGCCGGGTCGGCGTTCAACGTGACCGCGGTCGGGCGGCTGCTGGATGGGGCAGGCAAGCCGCTGTCGCTCGAAAGCGGGACCGCGCACCAGCAAGGCGGGACGCAAGCGCAGGACAGCACCATCTTCACGAACCGTGAAGGGCGCTTCGGGGCGACCGGCCTGGGTCCCGGCACCTGGGTCGTCCGAATGAATGACGAGAGCAGGTCGGTCTACACGATCACCATCGCGAAGGACGCGGAAGGCGTCGTCACCGTGGGCGAGCTCAAGCCCGCACAGCCAGCACAGGATGTGAAATGATCAAGCTCAAGTGGCTCGCACTCGCCGTTGCGGTCGCGTCCTGGTTCGGCGCGACTCCTGCCCTCGCCCAGACGGCGTGCGGAGTGACGGGTTCGGCGCAGGCCTCCTCCTCGATCACCTACGATCCGTTCGGGCCGAACGGGCTGCAGCAGGTGACCATTCCGCTGGTGCTCACCCGCTTCGCCAATGGCGGCGCGAAAACGCAGACCGTCAATTTCGTGCTGACCAAGGCGGCGGGCACGCCCAACTACCAGGTGCTGTATAACGGGGTGAGCGTCCTCTACACTGAAGGCGCGACGGGAAGCCGCCCAGCCATCGGGTCGCAGAACCCCGGCGAAATCTATTACAACTTCGGCGGCGCTTCGGCGCCTGACCAGTCGACGCCATTCAACCTGGTCGTGACCATTCCCGCCGGGCTCGACCTGTCCGCCGGCCAGCCGATCCGCTTCGACATCCTTTACGTGTGCAACGGCACCGGCGGCATGCGCGACGTGACCGTGGCGACTAAGGTCACCAACGCGATCCAGATCAACGTCAACGTGCTGTCGGGGCTGCAGGCAAGCTACGTCGGCCCGGCCCTCGACTTCGGGGAGATTGGCGCGAAGTCGGATTCGCAGGTGGCCTCCGATCCGGGACCGCGCACCGGCTACATCCGCGTTGCCAGCTCGGGTCCCTATTCGGTCGAGATGCGGTCGGAGAAAGGCTACAAGCTCGGCTACCCGGGCGGGAATACCGCAATCGCGACGCAGGCCATCAATTACCAGGCAAGCCTGCTCGGCCAGACTCGGAGCCCCGCCGACACCAGCAGCATTCGCGTGGTTTGCAGCCGCGCCGGCCTTAGCGGAACCGCGGGCAGCCAAGGGATGCGCATCCCGTTGACCACGACCTTGCTCCAGGGCGGCCAGGGCAAGCTGCCCGCACCGACCTACCAGGACAATCTTATCGTCACGATCACGCCGCTGATCGACCCTCAGGCCGGCGCGACCTGCGGCGCGCCCTAAATGGCTGGGGCGACCGTCACCACTTTCGCCTGACCGGCCAGCTTCGCGGCTTCGGTCCGCATGACCGGCGCGCTGCAGCGCAGGACGACCGTGTTGGCGACCTGGAGCGCACGGCAGCTGCCGGCAACCCGCCCGGCGATCTGGATTCCGATTTCGATTTGGGCGCTTGCGGGCGCGCTCAGCAAAGCGGCCGACGCGAATAGGCAAGCTGCTGCAACAGTTTTCACCGGGCATCTCCTCAACCGCGTCCTGAGCCGCCAAGCGTAAAGGGCTCGTTTATTTCTGCAAGGCGCATTACGCAGGCGCCGTGACTGGGGCGGGGAAAGATGTGGCGGAGGACACGGCGGCGCCCGAGCTGCTGCGGCAGGAGACGATTGCCGCTTATCACCTTAACGAAGAGGGCAGCGACGCCGAATTCGATGCGGTAACCGAGCTTGCGGCCGAACTGTTCGGCGTGCCCATTGCCCTCGTCACCGTGCTTGCGCCGGACCGGCAGCTGTTCCGCGGCGCCTGCGGCCTTTCCGGCGGTACTGCCCGCGACGTCGCCTTTTGCAATCACACGATCGAGCAAGCGGACGTCTTCATCGTCGAGGACGCGAGCAAGGATCCGCGTTTCGCGTCGAACCCGCTCGTCACTGGCGACCCTTTCATCCGTTTCTACGCCGGCGCGCCGATCGTCGTCAGCAATGGCGTTGCAGTCGGCTCCTTATGCGTCATCGACCGGGTGCCCCGAACGTTTACCCAAAGCGAATGCGGCCGGCTTAAAATGCTGGCGCGCACCGTCGCCGACCTGATCGAGCTGCGCCTTGGCAGCCGCATGGCCGAGCTGCGCAAGCAATCGCTGGAACGGCAGACGGAGCTGCTTCGGGCGACTATCGATCATGTCCAGCAAGGCATCGGCGTGTTCGATCCGCAGCTCCGGCTCGTGCTTTGGAACGACCTTCTGTTCGACCTGCTGAAGCTTCCCCGCGAGATGTGCGAGGAAGGCTGCGATGCGGAGCGGATGCTGATGGCCGCGGCGCGGGCCGGGACCTTCGGGGACGGGGACGCCGTGCAGCTCGTCGGCGAACTGCTGACCTCGATCCGGACGACGCCAAGCCGGCGTCTCGACGTGCACATGGCCGACGGGCGAATCCTCGACGCCTGGCGCGCGGCCATTTCCGACGGCCGTTCGATCCTTGCCGTGCAGGACGTGACCGAACAGCGGCGCGCGGTGAAGATGAAGGACGAATTCGTCTCCACCGTCAGCCACGAATTGCGCACGCCGCTGACGTCGATCGGCGGGTCGCTTGCAATCCTGAAGAAGACCGGTGCCGACGGCCTCGATGCGCGGGGCCTGCAGATGCTGGACATCGCCACCAAGAACGTGGAGCGGCTCGGCGCGCTCATCAACGACATCCTCGACATGGAAAAGATCGGGAGCGGGTCGCTCTCGATGCGCTGCGAACCGCTGGACGTTCGCGAGCTCATCATCGAAGTTTCCGAACATACGCGGCCATTCGCCGCGACTCATCAGGTCGGAATTTCAATCCAGACGGACGCCCAGCCGCTGATCGTGCTTGGCGATCGCGGGCGTCTGCAACAGGCGGTGATCAACCTCATCTCCAACGCCTGCAAATTCTCTCCCCCGGGCGCGTCGGTACGGGTCAGCGCCCGCCGCCAGGGCGACGAGGCCCTGGTCGAAGTCGAAGACGACGGCCCCGGCATCCCGGTCGAGTTTCGTCCCCATATCTTCGGCCGCTTCGCCCAGGCGGGCCCAGACCACCAGCAGGGTCGCCCCGGCAGCGGGCTCGGCCTCGCCATCACCAAGGCGATCGTCGAAAAGCATGAGGGGGAAATCGGCTTTAGGACCGAGATCGACAGCGGCAGTTGCTTCTGGATCAAGCTGCCGTTGCGGGAGCGTGGGTGATGAGTGAGCTCCAGCGGATCATGCTGGTCGAAGACGACCCCGACATTGCGGTCCTTGCCGGCATTGCGCTCCAGGATTTTGGCGGGTTCGAGTTTCGGCACTTTTCCAGCGGCAGCGAAGCGCTGGCCAACGTCGCGGACTTCGCGCCCGACCTTGTCATCCTCGATTATCGGATGCCGGAAATGAACGGCGGGGAAGTGTTGGCGGCGCTTCGAGCAAGCGAGGCCGGAAGGCTGATCCCGGTGATGTTCATGACCGCGAGCCTGATGCCCCGCCACGTCGAAGCCTTGATCGAGGCCGGGGCAATCGCCGTGCTGCCCAAGCCCTTCGACCCGCTGACCTTGGCGGACGAAGTCACCAAGGCGTGGCAGCGCGGCAAAGGAACGTCGGCCGGAATCGCCGGGTAAGCTGCTGCGACTACCGCTTGGCCCGCTCAGCCCGGGCCACGCGATAGGCGACCACAAGAGATGACAGCAGAGCGGCGAAGCCGATCATTCCGGCGCCGGGCGCGTCGTCAGCCTGCCCGATGTAAAGCCAGCCGATCAAGGCAAGCCCGCCCAGAAGAACCACATAAGCGGCGAGGAAATAGCTGCGCGCGTTGGCCACGATGTAAGTCTCCAGAAATCGTCTGATTCATGGGCACGACATCGACCGTCGCCGAACGCCAAGTCATGAGCTTTCCGTGATTAAAACCTGACCCGGCTGGACAGGCCGCACTTCCCAGCGCCCGCGGCAAGCGCGCCGGGGACAAAACCGATTCTGGGGTAAATGGCGGAGCGGGAGTCCTCCTTAGGCTGATCCGTACACGTTCGCCAAAGTACAAAACGACCGGGTAAATCGCTGATTTGCCTGAATCGTTGTTCGCCGCCGTTCGTCTTGATCCCCACGAAGCCAACGCTCCGCGTGGTAATGATTGTGGGAGTACATTGATGAGTGGAAAACTGACTGCCTTGGGCGTGAAGAGCGCCTTAGCTAAGCCCGGTCGTCATGGTGACGGCGAGGGCTTGTATCTTGTTGTCAGCCAAAGCCTTGCGAGTTCGTGGGTCCTAAGAATTCAGGCGGCGGGCCGCAGGCGGGACTTCGGGTTGGGGTCCGGGCGACATATTGGCGTCGCAGAGGCCCGTAAACGGGCCGTAGAGACTCGCCAGTCGGTTTTGGCGGGAAATGAGCCTGAAGCGAGCTGGCGAGTCTCTACGGGGCTTATAGAGGCTCCTATGACGTTTCAGGCTGCTGCCGAGGCTTGCCATGCCGACGCTAAGCAGAATTGGGCCAACCCAAAGCATCGTGACCAGTGGATAAACACGCTGCGAACCTACGCCTTCCCCGCGCTTGGGGCTTTGCCGGTAGCAGATGTGGATGCGCCGCTGATCATTCGAGCCATTAGGTCCATATGGCGGTCCAAGCCTGAGACCGCGAAACGGGTGAGACAGCGCATCTTTGCGGTACTTAATTGGGCCAGCGCGCATGGGCATCGCGAGCGGGAGGCTCCGGCACGGGCTGTGCGTCTAGGACTTGGTCCACAAGGCGCGCAAAAGAAACACTTTGCAGCCATGCCATTCGAGGCCCTGCCGTCGTTCATGGCGGGGCTTCAGGCGAAGCGAGGCACTGGTGCTGAGGCGCTATGGTTCCTCATCCACACAGCCGCTAGGTCCGGTGAGGTCCGGGGCGCGACTTGGGATGAAATATCCCTCAGTGACAAGCTATGGAGAATTCCCGGCGAGCGCATGAAGGCAAAGAAGCCGCACACAGTGCCTCTTTCAGAGCCGGTACTCTCAAGACTGAGGGAGCTAAGCAGTGCACGGAGGGGAGTGCCGGGGGAGCTTCTCTTTCCGGGTCAGGCCGGACGTCCACTCTCGGATATGACACTGACGAAGGTTCTGAGGTCCTGCTTCAACGGGGAGGCGACCGTTCACGGGTTTAGATCGAGCTTCAGAGATTGGGTTGCAGAGCGGAATCCGCTCGTAAGCGATGCCATCGCAGAAGCCGCGCTGGCGCATACCAATCCGAATAAGGTTGAGAGCGCGTACCGCAGAACGGATTTTCTCCAGCAGCGTGCGCCGCTCATGGCGAATTGGACGGACTACCTCCAGGCCAAGCCAGCCAAGCTTTCCGGCTGACCCGCCAAACTTGGTTTGGAGGGATTTTAAGTTTTTCCGTTTTTACCGGGTATTTTTTACATCCCTATATATATAATATTCATTCATTTGGCTTCACATACATACATAAAAAAACATACAATATAGATAAATTACCCGGTCTTTTTAGGAAAAGTGAAGCGTACTAGAAATCGAGTTTGTAGCCTTCGAGGGTGAAATCACCTGCATCCATCAACTCTCTGATGGAGATTGTAATGACTAATTCTCTGAACACGCCTGCTGCCGATTGCCCAGAACGCATTGCCTATTCGATCAAAGAAGCGGCAGCGGTTTCTGGACTCGGCCGGACCACGATCTACAGCCTCATAGCGCAAGGTGAACTGCGACGGACGAAGATCGGCCAACGTACGCTCATTCCGCGAGCAGAGCTGGAGCGTATCCTTCAAGTCGACAGCGCTTGAAGGCGGCTCGCTGGACAGGGTGAGTTTGGCAGGCCAGCTGCCATTGCCAGGGGGGGGGCTGTTCGTCGCCGAAACGCAGCAGCGCAGTCGATTTTGAGGGAGACTTTTCTGATCCCACCAGCTAGGTGACGTCTACGCGCGATGACGACGGAGCAGATGGCCACGCAACCCGAATCAAGTTCGCCCAGAGCTGCGGACATAAATTATCCATTGGTCGAAGAGACTCGGCCCGCGCTTTATCGCGCCATGAAGTACTGGGGGAAAAAGCCCCACAACATCTGGCGGCGTTTCATTGAACATTACTGCCCAAGCGGAGGCGTTGTCGTCGACCCGTTTGTTGGAAGCGGCATGGCAGCATTCGAGGCGGTCAAAGCGGGCCGCCGTGCCGTCGCGCTCGATTTAAATCCCCTGACCAGCTTTATGATCGAGGTAACTGCATCGAAGTTCGATGAGGCGCTTTTCCTTGCAGCTTGTGAGCGCATCAAGGCTGCCGTCGAATCTTCCGACGTGTACCAAGACCACTATGTACGCCGTCGAGGTGCAGAACGGGCAACGGTTTTGAATTACCGTTGGGAGCGAGACACGTTGGTCGCGGTGGCTGTTGATGTGGGAGGAAAGCGATCGTTGGTAGCGGCGGATGAAGCCGACGTTTCGAAAGCAAGCTCGATGCAACAACTACCCGTCGAGCATTGGCACCCAAGTGAGAGCCTTCCGGCGCATCCATCTATCACGCACCGCTTCATCAGAGATGCCGGTGGAAGCACCATTGAGCACCTTTGGACCCGTCGCAATTTGGTGTTGCTTTCACATATCTTCGACGAGATTCTGCGGCAAGAAGACGCGGACATTCGGCTCCAGCTAGCGTCCGCCTTCACCCAGACCCTGCATCTTTGCAGCAAGATGGTAATCCCTAGAAACCCAGGTGCTAACCGGGATTTTTCGGGCAGCTGGGGGCGCCCCGATTTCCTAATTCGGCGACGTCGGATGGAGCAAAACCCTGTAGACGTTTTTTGGCGTTCGTGCGTGGGACGGCAGGGCGTCCTCCCGATGATGAACGACGCTGCCGCAACGCTCCCTTCCAACCTAAAGATCAACGACGTGCGCGCGTCTCGCGGGCTGAGGAGAACGGCTCACATCAACTATGGGATTGTTGACGTAGCAGACCTCCTGGACTTCGTGCCTCCGGGAACAGCTGATTTCGTCATAACGGACCCGCCGTATGCAGGCTTGATCAGATACCTCCCTCTGAGCGTGATCTGGTTATCATGGCTCACCAGGTTAAATCCGAAATACGCGCCCGACGTGCGTTCCGAAATTTCGGTTCTGCGTAATTCAGCCTCAAGCCGCCAGACGTATCGCGGGCGGCTTAGAAACGCCTTCCAGAACATTCACCGGGTGCTCAAGGACGACGGAAAACTTGTCGTCACGTTCCATCATCAAGACGTGAGCGAATTCAACGACTTCATCCTTGCAGTGAGAGGAGCTGGGTTCGTTGTCGACAAGGTGACGCACCAGTACAATCGTCGTTCGGGAGAATCTAACGTCGCGAACCCTTATGGCGTCTCCGCTTCGGACTTTTACGTCCGATGCGTGAAGCGCCGCGTCATCGACTTCACCGACCGACAGTCGGAGCTAGAGCGGTATATCGTAGAAACCGCCGTCACGATTATTGGCCGCCGCAACGAGCCGACTCCGTACACTTTCCTGTTCCAATCACTTTGGCCGGAGTTGCTGCAAGCTGGGTTCGTGCAACCGCAGGATTCTCGCGATGAGGTCAACAGGGTGCTCAACGCTAATGCGGGTCCCGGCAACATTTTCAAAAGAGAAGAAAACGCGGATCCGCACGTTGGCGATCTTTGGTGGTTCAACGCACCTGAACGGCACATAAGTCATCCCGACCGTCCGCTACAAAGTCGCGTCGCAGACTCCGTGCTCGCCTACATGCGCCGCCATACGGTCGCGAAGTTGGACGACGTTATTGCTGACTTGTTCCGCGAATACCCAAACGGGCTGACACCCGACCCTCGCACCGTGGGCAGCGTCTTAGAAGGATGTGCTTATCGCGCACAGGGGAAGTGGCGGATCAAACCGGAAATGATTGTCGCGGCCACACAACACTCCGACAACATCGCCACGATCCTCAGCATCGGCCAGCGTCTTCGCCTTGCCACGTATGTTGGTAGACGTGAGCAGCCGGAGTTCACGAGCGACAACACACAGCTGCGTAGCCTGGCGGACCTGACGAGCTTGCGAGAAACTAACCTAGGACTGTCAGGTCCAAGCATTGAACGTCTAGAGATGGTGGACGCGGTGTTTCTTACGCCCGGCGCTCAGCAGCTTGCCTGCTTGTGGGAGGTAGAGAACAGCACCGATTTTTCGTCGGCCATCCAGAGGGGATCGAACGCGCCGAATGACGTTCCGAAAATCATGGTGATCCCTGATCGGCGTGAACGCGAGTTACTCAGGATCGTGGACCCGCTGTTCCGCAAGTCTTTCCAAGAACACGGCTGGCGCTACCTCACTTACACTGATCTCGCTAGGGCCGCACGTTTTGCTGGCACGGCGCTTGCCGACGTCACATCAACTGCCAAGACCCTTGAAGGGGAGGGGAACTAAGTTGGACAATTTCGAGGGTGGTCCATGGGAGCTGCCGCCTCAGGAGGAGAGCGCTACCAGGGCGGAAGGCCGTTACCGCACGGGTAAGAAGCGCCCACGCAAGCCGCTCAAAGACGAGGGCAAGCCTGGTCGCTATGACGTTCGTAACACGCTGAATGATCTGACTGGCAAAGAGTGGCTATTGCTAACCCGTAGCTTCTGGACCTCGGAAGCTGCACCCGAAGACAAGCACGCCTACAAGCATCCAGCGCCCTTCCTTATTGGTGACGTGCAGCGGCTCATCTCGCTGTTCACGAAAAGAGGTATGAAGGTCTTAGACCCGTTTGCGGGTAGCGGAAGTGCTCTGGTCGCTGCACGAAAGCTGGGCCGGAGCGCCGTCGGTGTCGACTTGAACCCCGACTATGGGGGTTTGGCAGAAGCCCGGTTGGGCGGCTTCGGAGAGGATTGTAAATACCTGGTCGGCGATGCAGCGGAGGTGGTGCAGTCGATCGATCCGGTCGACTACATCGTCACCTCGCCGCCGTACCACAACATACTAAAAAACAACGGAAAGGGTATCCGGCACGACAACGGTAAAAGCTTCCGTCGCGGAGCGCGCGACGGTGTCGAGGCATACAGCGACCATGCAAACGACCTTGGCAACTTCGCCGATTACGCAACCTTCGTGAAGGCCTTCGGTAGTATCATGAAGCTGTGCAGAGAGAAACTTCGTCCCGGTGGCTACTGCACAATTATAATCAGCGATTTCACGGTAGGTAGGGTTGAAACCTGCGTACAGGCAGATGTCGTTCGTGAGCTAGTTGAGGTTGGTTTCGAGTTTGTCGGAACGACTATTTTGATCCAGCCGGTGAAGCCGTTGTACCCATTCGGCTATCCGTATGCTTACAAGATCAATCACCACCACCAGAACATGATAACATTCCGCAACCCTAAGCTCTGAGGTGGTGAAACTCAGACTTTCCGAAAAAATATCGCGCGAACGCTGGGCAGGTCATGAGGGTATCTGCCGCCGCAACGCGAGAAAAAGGGTGTTACCCTTGCTCGTTAGCGGGCGCTCAGCTTACAAAGGCGTGTCGACCCGATCTTCATCTGTAGGGGCGACCCGCAATCGTGCGGACGAACACAGGCTCTCGGCTTCGGTCGGGCGGCCTGCAGAATACAACACCTTCGGGGAATACGCGGGGCGCGTAGTTCCCTGTGTTCGGCGCGCGATGAACCGTCCCGACTGGTCGGACGGTGCGGCAGGCACAGGGAAAAGACATGCTTGCTATGATCCTAGCGGCAGCAGGATTTGTTGCCGCTCCGTCGGCGAAAGCTGACGTATGCTCTAAGCTGACGCGCGACTTCGCCGAAAATGAAATCGGCTACAGCATCATGCGAGAGCTAGACGAAAAGGTGCTTGCGTCGAATCAGCAGTATGCGGCCGCGACCGGCGACACGTCGATGATGCGATCAGCAACTGCTAGCCTCACCGCGACTGACAGCAAGTTCAAGCAAGAGGGTGATCGGATCACCACTTTGCTCATTGGGCATGGTTGCACACCGCCGGACCACGTTACGAGTCACCTGACGTACCGCCGCGCTATTCAAGAGTGCGCAACGGCAAAGGGCACGACTCTCGAAACTGAGCGCTGTGCGGCAGTGAGAGACGCAGGAAAGCCCAAGCAATAAGGAGCTGTGGGAAGAAACGTGGGAGAAGAGTAGGTCGGTCGCACAACAGCAGCGCAGAACTGCTACTTTTCGGCGGCGAATGGCGGAGCGGGAGGGATTCGAACCCTCGATACGGTTTTGCCGTATACTCACTTTCCAGGCGAGCGCCTTCGACCACTCGGCCACCGCTCCGCAAATCGCTGGAAGGGGGCCACTTAGGCGGCGTGGGCGGCTGCGGCAAGCTTGCCGCGCGCGCAATCCTGACCCTATGCGATGCCCATGCGGCGCTTCGGACCAGCACCTTCCGTCGAGGAGATCGATGCGCTCGCCCGCGCCGCGATGATGCGGCTGCCGGACCCGTTCGCCGCATCGCTTGGCGACGTCGTGCTGCTTGTCGAGGAATTCGCCGACGAAGCGACCCTCCGCGACATGGGCATTGAAGACGCCTTCGACCTCAGCGGGCTTTACGAGGGCGTTCCGCTGACCGAGCGGAGCGTTGAGCAATCGGGCACGCTGCCCGACAGGATACGGCTGTTCCGCCGCCCGATCATCGACGAGTGGGCCGATGGCGAGCACGATGTGGAGACCCTCGTCACCCACGTGCTGATCCATGAAGTGGGCCATCACTTCGGCCTGTCGGATGAGGACATCCACGCGCTTGAGGACAGCGTGCAGTGAAGCCGCTGCTCCGCTTCGACCGAGCGCGTTGCGTACGCGGGGGCCGCCTGTTGTTCGACGATCTCAGCCTGGAGGTCGGCGCGGGCGAAGCGCTCCTTGTCACCGGCCCCAACGGTTCGGGAAAGTCGAGCCTGATCCGCCTTGCCGCCGGCCTTCTCCGGGCCGAGCGCGGCACCGTCGAGCGGGCGCCGGCCGCGCTGGCCGACGACGCCCTCGCGCTCGACCGGGAACGCTCGCTTCGGGCGGCGCTGCAGTTCTGGATCGGCGAGGCTGCCGACGACGCGCTCGAGCAGCTGGGCTTGTCGCCGCTCGCCGAGGTCCCCGTTCGCCATCTTTCCGCCGGCCAGCGCAAGCGCGCGTCGCTGGCCCGCGTGGCCGGCAGCGGCGCGCCCCTCTGGCTGCTCGACGAGCCGCTCAATGGCCTCGACGCCGCAAGCGTCGATTTGGCCCAGGATTTAATTGCCGCGCACGTCGATCGCGGCGGGGGCGTGGTGGCGGCTTCGCACCTGCCGATCGCCGGTGCGTGGGATCACCTGGAGCTTGGCCGGTGATCGCGGCGCTAGTGGCCCGCGAAGTCCGGCGAGCCTTTGCCGGCCCGGCCTGGCTTCCGGCCATCTTCTTCCTGCTGGTCGCGGCGCTGGTCCCCTTCGCGGTCGGCCCCGACGCACGGCTGTTGGCGCGGATCGGTCCGGGCGCGCTGTGGATTGCCGCGCTGACGGCCGCCCTGCTGCCGATCGAGCGACTGGTCGAGCCTGATCGCGCCGACGGCGTGCTCGACCAGCTAATGCTGCGCGGAGTCGCCGACGAGACCGTTGCTGCGGCCAAGATCGCCGGCCACTGGCTGGCGTTCGGCCCATTGCTATTGGTCGCGGCCATCCCCGCGGCGCCGCTGATCGGGATTGCCGCCGCCGACCTGCCGCGATTGCTGCTGGCGCTGGGGATCGGCAGCGCTGGCCTCGCCGCGCTTGCCGTTGCCGTCGCGGCGCTGACCGCGGGCCTGCCGCGCAGTGGCGCGCTCGGCGGCCTGCTACTGCTCCCGGTCGCCGTGCCTTTGCTGATCTTCGGCGCGGGCGCGTCGGGCGATGCGAAGTCCGGTGCGCTGCTGCTGGAAGCGGCGACGGTGCTGCTGTTGATCGCCGGCGCGCCGTTCGTCGCCGGAGCGGCGATCCGGGCCGGCCGGACCTAGCGGCCTAGCGCGACCAGCGCGCGAAGATTGCGGTCGGCAGCAGCAGACCGCGCGCTTCTTCACGCACGGCCATTTCCCCAGCCTCGACCGATCCGCCAAGGTCGCTGACCAACTGGGCGAGCAGTTCGCCGATCGCCAGCGCCGACATGCGCACCGCATAGACGGTCAGCACGAGGAAGCGGCTGTCTTGGTCGAGCAGCTTCCGGCAATCGGCGAGCAAGGGGGCCAAATCCTCCTCCAGCCGCCACACCTCGCCGGTTGGGCCACGCCCGAACTTGGGCGGGTCGAGCAGGATCCCGTCGTAGCGGCGGCCGCGGCGAACCTCGCGCGCGGCGAACTTGCTGGCGTCATCGACCATCCAGCGGATCGGCCGCTCGGCCATGCCGGACAGCGCCGCATTCGCCTTGCCCGCCTCGACCGATTTCTTGGAGGCATCGACATGCACCATCCGCGCGCCGGCATCGCTCAGCTGCAGCGTGCCGACACCGGTGTAGCCGAACAGGTTGAGCACCTCGGCGTCGGCGGAGCGCGCGCGCATCCAATCCCATTGCGGCGCCATGTCGGGGAAGAAGGCGAGGTGGCGAAACGGGGTGAGCGACGCCTGGAAGCGGACGTCGCCGCGCTCCAGCGGCCATTCCGGCGGCACCGGCCGGTGCTGGACCCAGCGCCCGCCGCCATCCTCGTCCGACCCGGGCACGAAGGTTGCGTGCGGATCCCAGTTTTCCGACGCCGGCGCCCACATCGCCTGCGGTTCCGGCCGGACGACGGTGATGTCGCCATAGCGTTCGAACTTCTGACCGTTGCCGCAGTCGATCAGCGCCCAGTCGTCCCAGGGCTCGGCGACGATGGTCGTCAGCGCGCGCATCTCAGCCGCGCAGCCGGCGCCGCAGCGCGATGCCGTAGATGACCAGCGCGATCAGCGCGAAGGCGAACCACTGGATCGCGTAACTGCGATGGTTGTTGGGGATCGACGCGGCCGATGGCACCGCGCTCGGCTCCAGCCCCGATGGTGCATGGTCGGCGACCAGGCGCATCGACTGCTTGCGATCCGGGGCGATGACTCCGGCGACCGCCCCACCGGCCCAATCGAAGCTGGCATTGGGGTCGCGCGACCAGCCGAGTTCGACCGAGAGCGGCTGCTGCCCCTGGGCGCGGGCGCAATCGACGACATGGGCATAGCCGGGGTCGCCGCGGCGGTTCTCGCCGGCGACCGCGCGCTGCCCGACGACCTTGGCGCAGACCGCGTTCGCGCGGCGGTATAGCAGCAATGGCCCAGTCTTCGCGACGGGATAAGCGATCGGCGGCAGCGAGCCCGCGTTGCCATAGTCGGCAAGCAGCCGGTCCTTCCACTGCGCGCGGCCCAGCTGCCAGATGCCGAGGGCGATCATCGTCGCGACCGCCGCGGCGACCAGCAGGGTGGCGAAGATCGGAATGCGCTTCACTTGGCGATTCGCCCTTCGCCGGCGCTGTGGAGATAGGCCTGCCGAAGCAGCAGGGCCTTGCCGGCCCGAAGCCCCGCCACGGTCAGGAAGATACCGACCGGGATCCAGACCAGGTGGACCCACCAGGGCGGGGTGAAAGCGCCGTCGACGACCAGTGCCGCCACGGTCAGCAAGGCGCCGATGACCAGGATCAGGAAGGCGGCCGGCCCGTCACCGACGTTGAAGGCGGCGAAGTCCAGGCCGCAGGATCCGCATTTGTCCGCGAACCGGATCCAGCCGGAGAACAAGGTTTTTGCTTCGCACTTTGGGCAGTGGCCCGAAACGACCCCTGCAAGGTTGGTCGGCTCGTCCACTTACCCGTGCATTGGCGCGCCCCAGCCGCCCCAGACGTAGATCGAGACGAACAGGAACAGCCAGACGACGTCGACGAAGTGCCAGTACCAGGCCGCCGCTTCGAAGCCGAAGTGCTGGCGCGGGGTGAAGTCGCCGCGGTTGGCGCGGATCAGGCAGACGATTAGGAAGATGGTGCCGACGATGACGTGGAAGCCGTGAAAGCCGGTCGCCATGAAGAAGGTCGCGCCGTAGATGTTGCCTTTGAAGTCGAAGGGCGCGTGAATATATTCGTACGCCTGGATGCAGCTGAAGATCAGGCCAAGGATGATGGTCAGCAGGAGGCCCAGCTTCAGCCCCTTGCGGTCGCCCTGAAGGAGCGAATGGTGCGCCCAGGTGACGGTCGTGCCGGAGCAGAGCAGGATCAGCGTGTTGAGCAGCGGGAAGCCGAACGGGTTGAGGACTTCGATGCCCTTGGGCGGCCACTGGCCACCGACCGCATCGACCGCTGACGGGAACAGGGCGGCCGAATAGAATGCCCAGAACCAGCCGAGGAAGAACATGACTTCGGACGCGATGAACAGGATCATCCCGTAGCGAAGGTGCAGCTGGACGACGGGCGTATGGTGCCCTTCGTGCGCTTCGCGGACGGTGTTGGCCCACCAATTGTACATGGTAACCAGGACCATCGCGAGGCCGGCCAGCATCACCGGCACGCCGTATGGGTTCTTGTGGAACCACATGATCGCGCCGCCCGTCAGCGCCAAGGCTGAAAACGCGCCGATCAGCGGCCAGGGATCGGGCTCCAGGATGTGATATTCGTGGTTCTTGGTCCCGGCCATTCGACTGCTTCCCTGATATTCTGCGCGCGGCTCTAGCTGGCCGACCGCGCCGTTTCCACTGGATAAAACGTATAGCTGAGCGTGATTTCGTCGAGCGCCTTGGTGTCCTCGTCGTCGCGCAGCTTGGGATCGACGTAGAACAACACCGGCATGTCGACGGTCTGACCCGGCTGAAGCGTCTGCTCGGTAAAGCAGAAGCACTGGATCTTGTTGAAATATTTTCCCGTCTGCCCGGGCGAGACGTTGAAGCCGGCGCGGCCGGTCGTCGGCTCGGCCGAGAAGTTGGTGGCGCGGTAAAGGATCTGCACCTGCTGGCCGGGGACGACCTCGACCTTTTCCTGCACCGGCTCGAATTTCCACGGCAGGCCGGGCTTGGTGTTGGCGTCGAAGCGCACCGAAATCGGCGCGCCGCCGACCGTCGCCGACGCCTGCTCGACCCGTTGCGTCGTGCCGCCATAGCCCGTGACCTGGCAGAACAAGCGGTAAAGCGGCACCGAAGCGAAGGCGAGGCCGAGCATCGCCAGCCCAAGCAGCGCCGACATCAACGCCGTGCGATTGTTGCGGCTGGCGACCGCGGTCACCGGGTCAGCCCGATCTTGGCCAGCGTCACCAGGAAGAGCAGCACGACGAAGGCGCCGAGCATCCAGGCCATGATTCGTGCGCGCTCCCGCTGCCGGGCGCGGATCAATTCGTCCTCCGGCCTCATGCGATCAGCCAGCGGTCGGCAACCAGTGCGGTGAACAGCGCGAACAGATAGAAGATCGAATAAGCGAACAGCCGCTTTTCCGCCTTCATCAGCGCCGGGTCGGTCGTCCGGCTGCGCGACACCGCGACGGCCAGCACCAGGAAGGCGGCGCTGAGCGCAGTCGCGGCGATGCCATAGATCGCCCCGGTCAGGCCAAGCGGCCACGGCGCGATCGCCGCCGCGACCATCGGCAGGGTGTAGAGGAAGACCTGCCGCCGGGTGGCCTCGACGCCGGCCGTGACCGGCAGCATCGGCACGTTCGCGGCGGCGTAGTCGGAACGGACGAACAGCGACAGCGCCCAGAAGTGCGGCGGAGTCCACAGGAAGATGATGGCGAACAACAGCACCGGCAGAAGCGAGACCTGGCCCGTCGCCGCCACCCAGCCGATCAGCGGCGGGAAGGCGCCGGCGGCACCGCCGATGACGATGTTCTGCGCCGTCCGCCGTTTGAGCCACACGGTGTAAACCAGCACGTAGAACAGGATCGACGCCGCCAGCAGCGACGCCGCCAGCCAGTTCGTCGCAAGCTCCATCAGCACGACCGAAAAGACGCTCAGGCCAACGCCGAAGTGGAGCGCGGTCTGCTTGTCCATGCGCCCGGCCGGGAGCGGACGCTTGGCGGTCCGGCGCATCTTGGCGTCGAGGTCGGCTTCATACCATTGGTTGAGCGCACCCGCCGCGCCGGCGCCGAGGGCGATGCACAGGATCGCGGTAAAGCCGATCACCAGCGGCGGCATCACCGGCGCAGCGAGCAGCCCGCACAGGGCGGTAAAGACGACAAGCTTCATCACGCCCGGCTTGGTCAGCGCGTAAAGGTCGCGCCAATCGGTGGGCAAGGCTTGCTGGCTGCTAAGCGGAATCGACGTCACGAGCAGCCCTATAGGGGGTGGGCGAGGGGGAGAAAAGGCCGCTGGACAGAGGCTTGAGCCGGTCCGACCGGCTGGGATAGGGTCTTGCGATGCAAGCTCGAATCATCGCTGCCGCGTTGCTTGCGGCAATCTCTGCCCCCGTCATGGCTCAGGCGCAGCCCGCGCCGCAGCCCACACTGCAGCCAGTCGCCGAAGCCGCGAAGGAGGATCTCGTCCGGGTCGCGCTCGACACCACCGCCGGCCGGATCGTCATCGCCGTCGACCGCGGCCGAGCGCCGATCACGGCCGCCAACTTCCTGCGCTACGTCGATAATGGCCGCTTCAACGGCGAAAGCTTTTACCGGGCGCTGAAATACCCGCATGGCGGCGGCCTGATCCAGGGCGGAATCACCAGCGATTCGCGCAAGCTGTTCCCGGCGATCGAGCATGAGCCCGTCGCCAGGACCGGGATCAGCCATGTCGCCGGAACGGTTTCCATGGCCAATGGCGGGCCCGGCACGGCCCGGTCGGATTTCTTCATCGTCGTGTCCGACAGCGCGTCGTTCGATGACAGCTTCGCCGCTTTCGGCCGCGTGGTCGAAGGTATGGACGTGGTCAAGGCGATCCTTGCCGCGCCGGTTTCGGCGACTAAGGGCGAAGCGGTGATGAAGGGACAAATGCTGGAGCCGACGGTTCGGATCGGCAAGGCCGAGCGGGTTACCGGCGCGGAGTAAATCCGCGCCGTCGGTTCCGTCGCGCAACCAGGCAGACGGGCCAGGCTTTCAGCGGCTCAAGAAAAAGGGCCGCCCTGCGCGTGCAGGACGGCCCGTTATTCCGGTACGCTTCGACCTTTAGTCGATCTTCGGCAACGTCTCGAACTGGTGGAATGGCGGCGGGCTGGGCAGCGTCCATTCCAGCGTCGTCGCACCTTCGCCCCACGGGTTGGCCGGGGCCTTTTTCCCCGCGAACAGCGAGATCGCCATGTTGACGAAGAAGATGCCCATCGCCGCGATCGTGATCATGTAACCGATGGTCGAGACCTGGTTCCAATAGGCAAAGGCCGGCGTGTAGTCGGGGATGCGCCGTGGCATCCCGTCGAGGCCCAGGAAGTGCTGCGGGAAGAACACCGTGTTCACGCCGATGAACATGACGAAGAAGTGCAGCTTGCCGAGCAGCTCGTTGTACATCTTGCCGGTGATTTTCGGGAACCAGTAATAGAAGCCCGCGAAGATGGCGAAGACCGCGCCGAGGCTGAGCACGTAGTGGAAGTGGGCCACCACGTAGTACGTGTCGTGCATGTACGTATCGACACCGCCGTTGGCCAGGACGACGCCGGTGACTCCGCCGACCGTGAACAGGAAGATGAAGCCGATCGCCCACAGCATGGGCGTCTCGAACGTCAAGCTTCCGCCCCACATGGTCGCGATCCAGCTGAAGATTTTCACGCCGGTCGGGACCGCGATGATCATCGTCGCCGCGGTGAAGTACATCTTGGTGTCCAGGCTCATGACCGTGGTGAACATGTGGTGCGCCCAGACGACGAACCCGACGACGCCGATGGCGACCATCGCGTAGGCCATGCCGAGATAGCCGAACACCGGCTTGCGGCTGAACGTCGCGACGACCTGGCTGACCATGCCGAAGCCCGGCAGGATCATGATGTACACTTCCGGGTGGCCGAAGAACCAGAACAGGTGCTGGTAAAGCACCGGGTCGCCGCCGCCCGAAGCGTCGAAGAAGGTCGTGCCGAAGTTGCGGTCGGTCAGCAGCATGGTGATCGCGCCCGCCAGCACCGGCAGCGCCAGCAGCAGCAGGAAGGCGGTGACCAGCACCGACCACACGAACAGCGGCATTTTGTGCAGGGTCATCCCCGGCGCGCGCATGTTGAAGATGGTGGTGATGAAGTTGATCGCGCCAAGGATCGAGCTGGCGCCCGCAAGGTGGAGCGCGAAGATCGCCATGTCGACCGCCGGCCCGGCCGAACCGGACGTCGACAGCGGCGCATAGACCGTCCAGCCGGTGCCCGCGCCAAGCCCGCTGCCGCCCGACACGAAGGTCGATCCGAGCAAGAGCATGAAGGCGGGGACGAGCAGCCAGAAGCTGATGTTGTTCATCCGCGGGAAGGCCATGTCCGGGGCGCCGATCATCAGCGGCACGAACCAGTTGCCAAAGCCGCCGATCATCGCCGGCATGACCATGAAGAAGACCATGATCAGGCCGTGAGCAGTGATCAGCACGTTCCAGTGGTGGGCCCACTCGTCGAAGCTGGCGGTGCCGGCGCCGAGCGGCCAGGACTGGTTGAGCACCTGGATGCCCGGCTCCATCAGCTCCCAGCGCATGATGCCCGAAATGGCGCCGCCGATGATGCCCGCGACGATCGCGAAGATCAGGTAAAGCGTGCCGATGTCCTTGTGGTTCGTGGACATGAACCAGCGGGCGAAAAACGCCGGCTTATGGTCGGCGTGGTGATCCGCCGTGTGACCGTGACCGGCCGGATCCAGGTGGAGCGCGTCTGCGTGGGTGGTGCTCATCTCTTACGCTTCCGATCGACTAATTCTGGTTGGCGGCGCGATTGGCGGCGCCGGGCGTTGGTGGTGCGGGCTGGGTCGGCGAAGTCGGCTCCGCGTTCGGTGCTGCCTCCGCCGGGGTTCCGCCGGCCGGCTTTGCGACCGCCTTGATCGCGGCGATCGGGTTGGCGACTGGCTTGGGACCGGGCATCGTCCCGCCCTTCGACGCGACCCAGGCGGCGAACTGCGCCGGGGGCACGACCTCGACTGCGATCGGCATGTAAGCGTGACGGGCGCCGCACAGTTCGGAACATTGGCCGAAATAGACGCCCGGGCGGTCGACCTTGACCCAGGTCTCGTTGATCTGGCCGGGGTTGGCGTCGATCTTGGTCCAGAACGCCGGCACCGCGAAGCTGTGGATGACGTCGTTGGACGTAACCAGGAACTTCACGACCTTGCCGGCCGGGATAACCATCCGCTCGTCGACCGCGAGCAGCGGCGGACCGTCATTGTCCTTGCGCGCGCGCTGGCCCGGCTGGAGCGCGGGGTCGTTGCCTTCCTTGAGCATGTTCGAAACCAGTTCGAACCCGCCGTTGTCCGGATATTGATAGGTCCAATACCATTGGTTGCCGATCACCTTGATCGTCACGTCGGCGGCCGGCGGGTTGTACTGGCGCTTCATCAGCCGGATCGACGGGACGGCGATCGCCACCAGGATCAGTACCGGGACGACCGTCCACACCACTTCGACCAGCGTGTTGTGCGACGTGCGCGAAGGCGTCGGATTGGCGCCGCGGCGGAACTTAACGATGGCATAAAGCAGCAGGCCGAGCACCACGATGCTGATCGCGGCGCACAACAGCAGGAGCCACTTGTTGTGGAAGTTGGCGGCATACTGGCCGATTTCGGTCACCTGGTCTTGCGTGCCGATGCGGCCGTCGGGGATGCCGACGCCCTCGGTCGGCGCGGCATAAGCGTAAGGCGCGCTGGACTCGCCCGGCAGCGTGTTCACGCCGGTGACGCTCTCCGGCTGGGCCGGCTGCGGGTTGTTGCCGACCTGGCTCATGACCTGCGCGGTGCCGCCCTGGCCGTCGGGATCCTCGGCCATGGTCTTCGGGGCAGCGGCGTTCGCCGTCGCGGGCTGCGCGGCGCTCGTGGCGGCGCCGGCGGCCTGTGCTTGCGCGCCTGCGGGTGTGAGGAAGGCTGCGGCAAGGGCGAGTGCCCATCCAATCGGTTTCATTCGTACCCCGGTACAATGGGTTTTAAGGGCTTGAGTCGCCTCAGGCGGGACCCGTGACGGGCGGCCTTATAGGGCCGGGTTCCGCTCCCCTCAAGCGGGACATAAGGCAGGGGTGCGCCGGTTGAACCGCAGTCGTGCGATGCCTATTGGATCGTCGATCAAACCGGGCAGGCAGCGACGATGACGGAAGACCAGATATTGCAGCTGTTCCGGGAAGCGGACGCCTTGCTCGAAGGGCATTTCATCCTCTCGTCCGGCCTGCGCAGCCCGCGCTATCTGCAGTGCGCCCGGCTGCTGATGGATCCGAAGCGGGCCGAACGGATCGCCCGCGCGCTCGCCGACAAGCTTCCACCGGACGTCCGCGACGCCATCGACCTAGTCGTCTCTCCGGCCATGGGCGGCGTGATCATCGGCCATGAAATGGGCCGGGCGCTGGGCGTGCCGGCCATGTTCGTCGAGCGTCCGGGCGGCGTTTTCGAACTGCGCCGCGGCTTTCGCCTGGAGCCGGGGCAGAAGGTGCTGCTGGTCGAGGATGTCGTCACCACCGGGCTGTCATCGCGCGAAGCCATCGCCGCGATCGAAGCCGCCGGCGGACGGGTCGTCGCCGCGTCGTCGGTGGTCGACCGCTCGAACGGGACTGCCGACCTCGGCGTTCCCTATACGCCGCTGATTCGAATCGATGTTCCTGCCTATGCGGAGGACGCCTTGCCGCCCGATCTTGCGGCGATTCCCGCCATCAAGCCTGGAAGCCGCGCCGAAGCGTGACCGATCGCCTGCGCCTCGGCGTCAACATCGACCATGTCGCGACGATCCGGAACGCGCGCGGCGGCGACCATCCCGATCCGCTTCGGGCGGCGCAGATCGCCGCTGCCGCCGGCGCCGACGGAATAACCGCGCACCTTCGTGAAGACCGCCGCCATATTACGGACGACGACATCGCCCGGCTGATGGGGGAGATCGACCTGCCGCTGAACCTGGAAATGGCGGCGACCGAGGAGATGCTGGAGATCGCCCTTCGCCACCGGCCGCACGCCGCCTGCATCGTCCCCGAAAAGCGCGAAGAGCGGACGACCGAGGGCGGCCTCGACGCGGCCGGAATGCACGACCAGCTCGCCGCTTTCGTCGCTCGGCTGACAGCAGCCGGCATCCGGGTCAGCCTGTTCATCGAACCGGACGAGCGACAGGTCGAAGCGGCCTTGCGCCTGCGCGCCCCAGTCGTCGAGTTTCACACCGGGCGCTTCGCCCACGTCGATGGTGACGATCGCTCGGCGGAGTTGAAAAGGATCGGCGATTGCGCGGCGCTTGCGGTCAAGAACGGGATCGAACCGCACGCGGGCCACGGCCTGACCTTCGCCAATGTCGTCCCGGTCGCGGCAATCCCGCAGCTTGCCGAGCTCAATATCGGCCACTTCCTGGTCGGGGAGGCGATCTTCACCGGGCTGGAGGCCAGCATCCAGCGGATGCGCGGCCTGATGGACGAAGCGCGGTGATTGTCGGCCTCGGCTCCGACCTGTGCAACATCGATCGGATTCAGAATTCGATCGACCGGTTCGGCGACCGCTTCCTCAACCGGGTCTTCACCGATGTCGAACGGGCCAAGGCTGCTGGCCGTCCGCACACCATCGCCGGCACCCTGGCCAAGCGCTTCGCCGCCAAGGAAGCGCTGTCCAAGGCGGTCGGCACCGGCTTCAAGCGCGGCGTCTTCATGAAGGACATCGGCGTCGTTAATCTTGCCTCAGGGGCGCCTACGCTACAGCTGGCCGGCGGCGCCAAGGCGCGGCTTGACGCGCTGACTCCGGAGGGCCACGTCATCGCCATTCACCTGACCATGACCGACGATTACCCGTGGGCGCAGGCCTTCGTGATCCTCGAAGCGCGCAAGATGGAGCTTTAGGTTGTCCGACACCGTGCTGCTGCAAGACCCGCCCGCCGCCGACGATTCGCCGGCGGAGAAAAAGGAAAGCTCGTTGCGCGCCATCTGGCGTGAAGTCAGCGGCCTGTTCGGAGTCTTCCTGGCCGTGCTGCTGTTCCACAGCTTCATCGCCAAGCCATTCTACATCCCGTCGGAATCGATGATGCCGGGCCTGCTCAAGGGCGACCGGCTGGTGGTCAGCAAATATCCGTACGGCTGGTCCTACGTGTCGCCGACCATCCCCAATCCGGCAGCGATCTTCCGCTCCATCGTCATGCGCAGCGGCGAACCGTGGGGAATCACTTTGCCGTTCCGCAACGGCCGCGTGTTCGGAAACATGCCGACGCCCGGCGATATCGTCATCGTCACGCCGCCCGGCACCAATGAAGATTACATCAAGCGCGTGATCGGCGTGCCCGGCGACACCGTCGAAGTGCGTGGCGGGCGGCTGGTGCTCAATGGCAAGCCGGTCAAGTCGCAGGTCATGCCGCCGGCGATGATCCCGGTCGACGCCAACGCGCCGTGCGGAATCGAATTCGCCGGTTACCTGACGCAGGACGCCAGCGGCCACGCGTTCTGCCGACTGCCGATCGTCCGCGAGACCCTGCCCAACGGCGTCACGTTCGACACCGCCGACCTCGGCCAGAGCCAGGGAGACGACTTCGGCCCGGTCAGCATTCCGGCCGGCCACGTCTTCCTGATGGGCGACAACCGCGACCGCAGCGCCGACAGCCGCTTCGCACTCGGCGCTCCGGAAAACGGGCTAGGCGGGCCGGTGCCGTGGGAAAATATCGGCGGCCGCGCGGAATTCATCACCTTCTCGCTCGACGGCAGCAGCACCTTGTTGAACCCGCTCAGCTGGTTCCGGGCGCTGCGCGGGGAGCGGGCGGGGACATCGCTGCGCCCGCATCGCGAACCGGCCAGCTAAGGCTTATTGCGCCGGCGGCGGGGCGCCCTGCTGCATCTGCTGCTGTTGCTGCTGCATCATCAGCCCGGCGTTGGGCACCAGCTGGACGATCTTAACGTCGAACTCCAGGTCCGCGTTAGGCGGGATCGGCGCGCCGGCCGGCGGCTGCGCGCCATAAGCGAGCGCCGAAGGGATCAGCACGCGGTAGCTGCCGCCCTGCTGCATCCGAAGCAACGCTTCGCGGAAGCCGGGGATGACTTGCGCCGGAATCATCGGCTGCGGCCCGCGCGCGCCGCTTTCGTCGAACACCGTGCCGTCCTTGAGGCGGCCCTGATATTCCACCAGCACCCCGTCCATTTCCTTGACGAGGGGCCCGGTGCCGGCGCTGAGCGTGCGGATCTGGATGCCGGTCGCGGTGGTCTCCCCACGCAACGACGATGTGCCGAGCCAGGCAAGCGCGATCGCGGCCGCGACCAGCGCCAGCATTGCCAGCCAGAATTTGGTGAGGGCGGCGCCGTGGCGCTGCGGGTGGGCGAGGGTGCTTGCGGACATAACCGCCGCCTAGCGGCGCTGGCCCGAAAGGAAAAGGCTTAGCGCGCGCCTTAGCGCGCGGTGCCCTCGCGCTCCATGCGCTTGCGCTCGAGCTTGCGGGCACGGCGAATCGCGGCGGCACGCTCGCGGGCGCGCTTTTCCGACGGCTTCTCGTAATGACGGCGCAGCTTCATTTCGCGATAGACGCCCTCGCGCTGCAGCTTCTTCTTGAGCGCGCGCAGCGCCTGGTCGACGTTATTGTCGCGAACGATGATCTGCATAAAAGCCCGTCAAACTCCCGATGTCTTCAAAGCCCGGACCGCCGCCATTCCCAGCGTGGGAGAGGCGATTTTCGGATCGAGCATACACTATCGTTCGCCGCAGCACGTGCTGCGACGGCGGCGGCCCCACTAACAGCGCCAGCCGGCGGTTTCAAGCAGCGATTCGGTCACAATGTGCCAAGTCATTGCGACGAACCGGTTTTCAGCCGGGTTGAGGGGTGCAACTTACGGGTCGCGGTTAAGGCTAGTTAACCTTTTTGTTGCTAGAAGACCGGCATGAGCAATGGGGCAATGATGACTTTGAGCCGGAGGGAAATGCTGCGCTGGGGTGCCGTTGGTGCCAGCGTCGCGGTCGCTTCGTCCGCGGCCGGGGCCGCGCTTCCCTCGCTGGTGTTCAACCCGCCGCAGCCGCCGGTCGGGCCGCTCGCGCCCGCGCCGTCGATGATGCCGGCGCCGCCGCAGATCCCCGGGGTCAACCCGGCGCTGCTGCAGCGGGCCAAGGCCGCGCTCGATGCGCACCGGATCGCGGCGCGCGACTTCATTGGCATTGCGGATTTCTCGCGTCCGTCGAATGACGAGCGCTTCCACGTCGTCGACCTGCGCAACGGCCAGGTGGAAAGCTTCCGCGTCGCCCACGGTTCGGGCTCCGACCCGCACCACAACGGCTATTGCGAGCGCTTTTCCAACGATTTCGGTTCCTACGCGACGTCGAACGGGACCTACACGACCGGCGAATACTATCACGGCAAGTACGGGCTTTCGCTCAAGACCCGCGGGCTCGACTGGACCAACAACAACGCCGAACCGCGCGCCATCGTCATCCACAATGCCTGGTATGCGGAGCCTGAGATGATCGCTCAGCACGGCAAGCTGGGCCGCAGCCAGGGCTGCTTCGCCTTCAGCCGCGCTGACCAGTATAAGGTGATGTCGAAGCTGGCCGGTGGCCGGATGATCTTCGCCGACCGCCTCGCCTAGGCGCTTTACCTGATAGCAAGTTCGCGGCCGTGCCTGTCCGACAGGCGCGGCCGCTTTGCTTTGTGGCGTTACTTCGCCGCCAGCGTCGGCTTGGCCGCGGCGTTGCCGGTGGCCAGCAGCGCCGCAATCGCCTTGCCGTCGCGGTTATAGACGTCGGGATAGTTGACGATCTTGCCGTCCACCGTCGCCGCCGACGACATATAGATGATGTACACCGGCAGCGGCTGCGGGAAGTTCGCCTGCACCGTCTTGCCGCTGGCCAGCGTCGACTGCACCTTTTCGGGCGTCCACTCGGTCCCGCCCTCGGTCACCAGGATGGTTGCAAGGTCGATGATCTTGTCGGTGCGGATGCAGCCGTGGCTGAAGGCGCGGGTGCGGCTGTTGAACTTGCTCTTGGCGTTGGTGTCGTGGAGGTAGATTGCCTTCGAATTCGGCATCACAAACTTGACCTTGCCAAGCGCGTTGCTCGGCCCCGGCGGCTGGCGCCAGCGCTGCACTTTCCCGTCCTTGCCCTTGACCGGGACGTAGCCCGCCTTGCCGGCGACTTCCCGCGCAATGCTGGACGGCACTTCCCACCAGGGATTGAGGATGACGCCGGTGGCGACCGCGCTCAGCTGCGGCGTCGGCGTCGAAATCTTGCCGGCAACGGCATGGTGCCGCGAAATGGTGTTGCCGTTTTCGACCAGCGCGGCGGTGTAGGCCGGGACGTTGGCGATGATGTAGCGCTCGCCAAGGTCGCGCGGCAGCCAGCGCCAGCGGTCGAGGTTGACGCGGATCCGGTTGACCTTCTGGACCTCCGTCTTGGGCGTCATTTCCAGCGCCTTCTTCAGCATCGCATATTGCGGATGCTCGGGCAGCAGGCTGTTAAGGGTCGCCGTGACGTTGTGCTGGGCGACGGCCGCGCGAAGCAGCTGATCCTGCCGGGCCGGATCCAGGTCGCCGTCCTTGATCGTCCAGTCGATCCGGTCCTTGCCGCGGACATGGCCCAGAGCAAGGTCGGACGCGAGCCGGCCGAAGCGGTCGCTCGCCGCCTGGCTGATCGCCACCGGGTCGCCGGTCCGCAACACCGCGGCCATCCCGGCCGGGTCGTAATCGCGCGGGTCGAGCCCCTCGGCGCCGACGTTCTGGATATAGGCGAGCAGCT